>JAFTEX010000057.1 GCA_017453445.1 Bacteroidaceae bacterium | reverse complement strand
GTAGCTAGCGATCATCCTGAGCCAGGATCAAACTCTTCATTGTATATTATTCTTTTCTTCTTGTTCTGATTTAAGAATGATGCCGAAGAAGTTTATTCTGACTCTTTCATATCAAATAGAATCGACGGTTCGATTCCTTATCCTGTACTACTTCTTGTCTATGTAAATCTTTCAAAGAACTCTTTCTTGTTTGCTTCGAGAGGGTGTCCCTCTCATTTGCGGATGCAAAGGTACGACAACTTTTTGGACTGGCAAAATCTTTTTGGAAGTTTTTTTCATTTTTTTTCTTTTTCGGGTCATTGTTTGCTTATTACGGGGCTTTATACTACCTTTGTACGCGCGTATATGATATATAATAGGAATATATAGTGCGCATCCTACGGAAAAAGGACGAACAAAATACAAACTAGACAAACATAAAAACAACTATGAAATCTTTCTTGAAGTACACATTGGCCTGCCTGTTGGCCTTAGTATTATTTTGCATTGTGACGATGGTATTCGGATTCGTGTCGCTCGCCGGCATGATGGCCTCGGACGGCATGACAGCCTCCGTGAAGGACAACACGGTGTTGCGCATAGACCTGGACGGCGTGCTGAACGAGCAGTCGCAGGACGACCCATTCTCGTCACTGATGAACGGTGGGAAAGAAGGAGTGGAAGGACTGAAGACGCTGACCGAAGCCATCCAGAAAGCCAAAGAAAACAAGTACGTGAAGGGCATCTATATTGAGAATGCGACCTTGAGCGGTACGCCCGCCACCGTGCAGGAACTGCGCCAGGCCCTGGCTGACTTCAAGAAGAGCGGAAAATTCATCGTGGCCTATAGCGACATCTACAGCCAGTCGGGCTACTATGTAAGTTCTGTGGCCGACAAAATCATGTTGAATCCCGAGGGTATGGTAGACTGGCACGGTCTGGCCTCCGAGCCCATGTTCTTCAAGGATGCCATGGCCAAGGTGGGCGTGAAGATGCAAGTCTTCAAGGTGGGCACCTTCAAGAGTGCCGTGGAGCCGTTCACCAACAGCGAGATGAGCGAGGCCAACCGCGAACAGGTGACCAGTTACCTGACCAGCATCTGGAACAACATGCTGAAGGACGTGGCCGACTCACGCAAAATCAGCATTGAGAAACTGAACGCTCTGGCCGACGAATACGTGGGCCTGCACCCGACCCAGTACATGGTAGAGTCCAAACTGGTAGACGCGCTGACCTACATCGACGAGGTGAAAGCCTTCCTGAAAGAGAAGATGAACGTGGCCGAGGACAAGAGCCTCACCTTCATTTCTCCGAAGGACATGGCCAATGCCGAACTTCCCGACTACAAGGAGCAGGACGACAAGGTGGCCGTGTATTATGCTGTGGGCGACATCGTGCAGACCAGCAGCGACAACAGCCCCATGTCAAGCGGCACCGACCCTCAGATTGTGGGTGAGAAGGTTGTCGACGACCTGCGTGCCCTGCGCGAGGACAAGGACGTGAAGGCAGTGGTGCTGCGCGTCAACTCCGGCGGCGGTTCGGCATACGCCAGCGAGCAAATCTGGCGCGAGGTGGAACTGCTGAAGGCTGAGAAGCCCGTCGTGGTCTCCATGGGCGGTTTGGCTGCTTCGGGCGGCTACTACATCTCCAGCGGAGCCAACAAGATTTACGCCGAGCCCACCACCCTGACGGGCAGCATCGGCATCTTCGGCATGATTCCCGACATGAGCGAGCTCATCACCCAGAAGGTGGGTGTAAAGTTTGACGTCGTGAAGACCAACGCCATGAGCGACATGGGTGCCATGGGCCGCCCGATGAACGCCGAGGAGGGCCGTCTGATGCAGGCCATGGTTGAGCATGGCTACGAAACGTTCACGGGCCGTGTGGCCATGGGCCGGAAGATGGACATCAATAAGGTGAAGGAGATTGCCGAGGGACGCGTATGGACGGGCGAACAAGCCAAGGAACTGGGTCTGGTTGACCAACTGGGCAATCTGGATGCCGCCATCAAGGCTGCTGCCAAGCTGGCCAAGGTGGAGAAGTACAACACCGTGAACTACCCCGCTCCCCAACCCTGGTTCCAGACGTTGCTCGACGAGAAGAAGTCGGGCTATATGGAAGCCGAGCTGCGTGAAGTGCTGGGTGAGTACTACACCACCTTCTCCCTGCTGCGCACCATCAAGCAGCAGGATCGCATCCAAATGCGTCTGCCGTTTGATCCGAATATCAGATAAGGATTAGGGAGTAGGGATTAGGGATTAGGGATTAGGAAAGAATGGAAGGCGATCTGGTACGCATCAACGAATGGATGTTGCCGCTGAGCTGGCTCTACGGAGCCGGGGTGGCATTGCGCAATGCATTGTTCAATGCAGGCATTCTGGAATCGCGCAGTTACAAAATCCCCATCATCGACGTGGGCAACCTGACCGTGGGCGGAACTGGCAAGACCCCCCACACAGAGCATCTCGTGCAGTTGCTGAGCCAGTCCCACAAGGTGGCCGTCCTGAGCCGTGGCTACAAGCGCAAGACGAGCGGCTACCTGCTGGCCTCCCTGGACAGCACCGTGGAAGAAATCGGCGACGAACCATGGCAGATGAAGCAGAAGTTCCCCGATGTCCACGTGGCCGTCGACAAGAATCGCCGGCGCGGCATCGAGCACCTGTGCAACGACCCTGCCACCAAGGACGTGGAGGTCATCATCCTGGACGATGCCTACCAGCACCGCTATGTGCAGCCGGGCGTAAACATCCTGTTGGTGGACTACCACCGCATGATAACCGACGACAAGCTGTTGCCAGCCGGCCGACTGCGTGAACCCGAGGAAGGCAAGAACCGGGCCGACATCGTCATCGTGACAAAGTGCCCCCGCAACATCAAGCCCATGGGCTACCGCGTCATACAGAAGGCCCTGAACCTGAAGCCCCACCAGCAACTGTTCTTCAGCACTCTGCGATACGGCAGACTCTGGGGCCTGTTCAGCGACAAGGTGCGCGACCTCAGTACCATCACTCCCAAGGAGCACATTCTGCTGCTGACGGGCATTGCCTCGCCCGAACAGCTGAAGCTGGACCTCAACCACTACACCTCCAACATCACCACCCTCTCCTATCCCGACCACCACTACTTCTCGGCAGAGGACATCAAGAGAATCAACCGTCGCTTCAAGGCACAGCCCGCTCCGTGCCTGCTCATCACCACGGAGAAGGATGCCACCCGGCTGCTACAGTCCGAGGGACTGGCCGAGGAGGTCAAGGCAGCCCTCTACGTGCTGCCGGTGAAGGTGGAGTTCATGAGAGACGAAACGAAAACTTTTAATGATAAAATAACTGGCTATGTACTCAAAAATTCAAGAAACAGCATCCTGGCTAAAGGCCAGAATGGCAAGTAAGCCCAATACAGCCATCATCCTGGGCACGGGCCTGGGACGACTGACTGACGAGATAGAGGTTTCACAGACTTTCCCCTACACCGAAATTCCCAACTTCCCCCAGTCCACCGTCGAGGGGCACAACGGAATGCTGATTTTCGGCCAGCTGGGAGGCAAGGACATACTGGCCATGCAGGGGCGCTTCCACTACTATGAGGGCTACCCCATGAAGGAGGTCACCTTTGCCGTGCGCGTCATGTACGAGCTGGGCATCCAGACCCTCTACGTGAGCAATGCCAGCGGCGGCACGAACCCCGACTTCTCGGTGGGCGACATCATGATTATCACCGACCACATCAACTACTTCCCCGAACACCCCCTGCGCGGCAAGAACTTCCCCACCGGGCCGCGCTTCCCGGACATGCACGAGGTCTATGACAAGCAACTGATAGCCTTGGCCGACGAGATTGCCCGGGAGCGGGGCATCAAGGTGCAGCACGGAGTCTACCTCGGCACGCAGGGTCCCACCTTTGAGACGCCGGCCGAATACCGCATGTTTGCCCGCTGGGGAGCCGACGCCGTGGGCATGAGCACCGTGCCGGAGGTCATCGTGGCCCACCACTGTGGCATGAAGGTCTTCGGCGTGAGCGTCATCACCGACCTGGGCGGTTTCGACAACCCCGTAGAGGTCAGCCACGAGGAAGTGCAGATTGCCGCCAACAAGGTTCAGCCCAAGATGGCCGAAATCATGCGGGAGATGATTAGAAGGAGTTGAAAGTTGAAAGTTGAAAGTTGACAATTGAAAGTTGACAATTGAAAGTTGACAATTGGAAATAGCGGAATTGGGTGAGTTCGGCTTGATAAAGCACCTCACCGAAGACATAAAGCCCGAGAACGGAAGTACCATACGCGGCGTCGGCGACGACTGCGCCGTACTGCAATATACAGGCGAGCGACGCGTGCTCGTCACCACCGACCTGCTCATGGAGGGCGTACACTTCGACCTCCAGTACGTGCCCCTGGAGCACCTGGGCTACAAGAGCATCATGGTGAACCTGAGCGACATCTATGCCATGAACGGCACCCCGCGCCAGGTCACCGTCAGCCTGGCCCTCTCGAAGCGCTTCCAGGTGGAAGACCTTGAAGCCCTCTATCGGGGCATGCGACGGGCCTGTGAGCAACACCATGTCGACCTCGTCGGCGGCGACACCACCAGCAGCCTCACGGGCCTGGCCATCAGCGTCACCGCCATCGGCGAAGCCCGTCCGCGCGACATCGTCTATCGCGACGGGGCCCGTCCCACCGACCTCATCTGTGTCTCCGGCAATCTGGGAGCCGCCTACATGGGACTGCAACTGCTGGAGCGGGAGAAACTGGTCTACTATCAGCAACTGAAGGAGGCCGGGGACAAGCGCGACCAGGTGGACTTCCAGCCCGACTTCTCCGGTCGCGAGTACCTGCTGGAGCGTCAGTTGAAGCCCGAGGCACGGCGCGACATCGTGGAGGCCCTGCAAAAGGCCGGCATCCACCCCACCTCGATGATGGACATCAGCGACGGCCTCTCCAGCGAACTCATGCACATCTGCACCCAGAGCCACACGGGTTGCCGCATCTACGAGGAGCGCATCCCCCTGGACTATCAGACCGCCGTTGCAGCCGAGGAACTGAACATGAACGTGACCACGTGCGCCCTCAACGGCGGCGAGGACTACGAACTGCTGTTCACCGTGCCCCTGACCCTCAACGACCAAGTGTCGCAGATGGAGGACATCCACGTTATCGGCTACATCACCGAAGAAAAACTGGGTCGCGCCCTCATCACCCGCGACGGTCAGGAGTTCGAGCTCAAGGCCCAAGGCTGGCAGCCGCTGAGCAGCGAGAACAATGCCAAATGAATTATCGTTATATTCTGCAATGAAATTTGCACATTCCATTCTTTTGGTGTAAATTTGCAATTGAATTGAAAATTTGCACCCTATGAAATCTTTTATTGACAGAGACATCACCAACACCATTCAGGAGGCAGGACAATACTTTCCCGTGATATGCCTTACAGGCCCGCGTCAATCAGGCAAGAGCACGCTGATAAAACACCTGTATGCCGATTATCGACGGTTCTCCTTGGAAAACCTGGATGTGCGTAGCATGGCTCAAAAAGACCCCATTGCATTTCTGAGCCAAACAACAAACGGGATGGTCATCGACGAAGTGCAACAGGTACCAGAGCTGATGTCCTACATTCAGGGCATCGTCGACGAACACCCTGAACGTCGTTTCATTCTGTCAGGCAGTTCCAACTTCCTGCTAATGAAGAAGGTTTCACAGTCACTGGCAGGCAGAGCCGGTATCTTCGAACTGCTGCCTATGTCAATGAACGAGACAAGCGATTTGCCGGGAAGCGATTCGATTGACCAATTGCTCTACCAAGGACTCTACCCTGCCGTTTGTGCCGAGAAGAATGTCCCACGTTTCCTATACCCGTCCTACGTAAAAACATATCTGGAGAAAGATGTGCGCGAACTCATCAACGTGCGTGACATGGCGCAGTTCCACACATTCCTGCGCCTCTGTGCCGGTCGCATCGGGTCTGTGCTCAATGCCTCGGAACTGGCCAATGAAACAGGCGTAGCAGTAAATACCATCATTGCCTGGCTTTCCGTTCTGGAGGCCTCATATATCATCTTCCGCCTGCAGCCATGGAGCGAGAACACCCGCAAACGGCTCATCAAGTCTCCGAAACTATACTTCTGCGACACGGGACTGGCATGCCACCTGCTGGACATAGAAAATCCAGAACAATTGGCACGCGACAAGATGCGCGGTCACCTGTTTGAGAATCTGATAGTCATGGAGGCCCTTAAACATCGCCTCAATCAAGGAAAGGCATCCAATCTCTTTTTCTACCGCAATGCCAAACAAGAAGAGATAGACCTCTTGCTTTACGAACATGGAACACTGAAAGGCATAGAGATAAAGTCGGCTATGACCTACAACACCTCATTTGAGCAGACGCTGCAACGGGCAGCCTCTCTCATCACCACCCCACTCAGCAAGAAAGCCGTGGTCTACACAGGTAATCTCGAAAATACCAATAGTGACATACAACTGCTGAATTATAGACACCTTCATAACTTCCTACAATAGACATATCAGTGTTTCACACTAAAACGAACAAACACGAATGCCGAAAACAAGCCCTCTCCAACAATACTGCTCGGAGAGGGCTTGTTCAACTTGGCCATGACATGGGTTTGGGTCTGGGAGAAGGATGCACGGTCAGTTACTGAGACGCACCGGGCGCACAGGCCAGCCGCCGTAGCGGTAGTTTCCACCCGTGCTGATATCGCTCGAATAGAAGTCCAGACCGCGACCGTAGTGCGAATAGCTCGTGGTGAGTGAACGCGACCAATAGTGGCCGTAGGAACCTGCAAAGACAAGCGATGCATCGTAGCGACATCCGGCGGCAGGCAGGAAAATGCTATTCCCGTTGCTCTTGCTCGTTATATTGCGGCCGTACTTGCCGTTCTGGGTGGTCCAGGTGGTCGTGGTATAGCTGCTGTTGATGAGTTCTGTGAACTGAGCTTTGCTCGGCATGCGCCACTGGCTGCCCCAGTTCACGTAGGCGGCATCGTCAGAGAGGTCCAGTTCCGTCTTGTTATCGACTGTGCCGCAGCTGCTATTGGTGCAATACTTGGTCATCGTTGTGTTGGAGCCGTTGCAGTACTTGTAGGTGCTCCAGTTGTAGGTGCTCTTTGTCGTGGTCTCTCCCCAAGCGAAGTAGTCACCATAGTCCTCGGGAGAAGAGGCTCCGATGTTACACGTCGCCCACAGCGTGCCGGAAGGCAGACCGAGGTCTACGTATTCATGGCCGTCGGAGCCATTTCCCTTCACCTGTCTGGTGGCCTTCACGCCACTGCCGTCGCAGTGTGCAGTTTGATTGCCGGTGGCACTATTTGTCCCATGCGTGACAAGTCGTTTGGTTTCTACTTTCTTTTCCGGAATCACTAAATTCAGTCCGGCATAGCACTCTTTGTTTGTGGGGTTTGCGGCAGTCAGTTCACTCTCTGTGAGGTTGTACCTTTTTGCAACCGTAGCAAACGTCTCTCCACGCTGCACGATGTGCCTTCTCTGTGCACCGAGGTTCAAGGAAAACAGAAAAGACAGCACGAAAATTATCAGTCGCCACTTCATCATTCAGAAAGTTTTAATATTGAATTACCAAATAGTTTGATAATATCATCAATGACACGGCAAAGATAAACATAAAATCTGAAAAAGTTACTCCTTTCACAGGAATATTTCAAGGCCTATACATAAGATAAAAGGTACGCGCGCGCGTAAGATTCCGACCCATGTAAAGAAATATTACCGTTCCGAGGAGGTCGGGTGGCCATCCTCTGCGATAAGATTACTATGCTTATGCCAATAACCTTAGTAAGGTTAGGCGCATAAGCATAGTAATCTTATGGGCATAACCATAGTAATCTTATTGAGACAGGAAATCTACGTACTCCATAACACACAATATTCCAGCCATTTAGAAGAAACTCGCGCACACCATGAGAATCGGCAGGTGTTGTGCCCTTCAAGATGTAAACATTTTTCAATATCCGACCGCAAATAGAAACGGGGATTTCCTTGCGCGTTCCACCAAAAAGCATTACCTTTGCATTCACATATAAAAAAGATGGAAACGAAGAGACTTCACCCCGTGATGCTGGCCGGAACGGGCAGCGACGTCGGCAAGAGCGTGCTCGCCGCCGCCCTGTGCCGCATCCTGCGGCAGGACGGCTACCGGCCTGCCCCGTTCAAGGCGCAGAACATGGCGCTGAACTCCTACGTCACGGCGGACGGGCTGGAGATTGGGCGCGCGCAGGCGGTGCAGGCCGAGGCGGCCGGCATACCCTGCGAGGCCGACATGAACCCTATCCTGCTGAAACCCAACTCCGACCACACCAGCCAGGTGGTGCTTCTGGGCAAACCCATCGGCAACCGCGATGCCTACGACTACTTCCGACGCGAGGGACGCGAGGAGTTGCGCACCGAGGCCCATCGGGCCTTCGACCGCCTGGCCCGCCGCTTCAACCCCATCGTCATGGAGGGAGCCGGCAGCATTTCGGAACTGAACCTCCGCGAATCGGACCTCGTGAACATGCCGATGGCACGCTATGCCGAGGCCGACGTCATTCTGGTGGCCGACATCGACCGCGGCGGAGTCTTCGCCTCGGTCTACGGCAGCGTCATGCTCCAGACCGAGGAAGACCGGCGACGCATCAAGGGCATCATCGTCAACAAGTTCCGGGGCGACCTCCGGCTTTTCGACGAGGGCCGACGCATGTTGGAGGACATCACGGGCGTGCCCGTGCTGGGCGTGATTCCCTACATGCGGGACATCCACATCGAAGCCGAGGACAGTCAGGACCTCCCCACTCAGGAGGGGAAGCCGTGGGCCGAGTCCTCCAAGGGGGAGAACGGGCGGAGGGTCTCCGTGGCCGTCGTCCGTCTGCCTTACATCTCAAACTTCACCGACTTCGACGCCCTGGAGCACGACGAGCGGGTGAGCCTCTGCTACACCACCCGAGCCGACAAACTGCGAGAGGCGGACCTCATCATCCTGCCCGGCACGAAGTCCACACTCAGCGACCTCCACTGGCTCCACCAGACGGGACTGGCCAAGGCCATCCTCCGTGCCCGGCGCGAGGGGAAGACCCTTCTCGGCATCTGCGGCGGCTATCAGATGATGGGCGTGGAGGTGCTCGACCCCCTGCACGTGGAGGGCGACCGCGACCGCCTGCCCGGTCTCGGCCTGCTGCCCACGACCACCACCATGACCGGCGAGAAACGGACCCGGCAGGTGAAGTTCCAGTTGGCAGGAGGTGAGGGCCCCGTATTGGACGGCTACGAAATCCACATGGGGCAGACACAGCCCTACGGCGAAGGGGAGATGAAGCCCCTGGCCCGGTTCGACGACGGGACGACGGACGGCTACCGGGCCGACGCGCATTGCATGGGGACCTACATCCACGGCATTCTGGACAACACCGAATTCGTCGACATGCTGCTACGTCCCTTTGCCGACCGCGTGGGCGAGCGCCACCAAGCCTTCGACTATGCCGCCTACAAGGAACAGCAGTACGACCGACTGGCCGACCACGTGCGGCGGCATCTCGACATGGAGCGACTTTATCAGATACTAACCTCTACCCCCTCATGATACACGGACACGGCGACGACCTGTACAACTACACGGGCATCCGGCTGAACTTCAGTTCGAACATCCCCTCCTGTGCCCCCCATCTGGAGGCACTGGAGGAACACTTGCGCCGCCGCATCTCCGTCATCCGCAGCTATCCGGAGCCTGCACCGCGCTCACTGGAGGAGAAAATTGCCCATTCCATCGGGCTGAATCCCTCGGAAGTGCTCGTGACCAGTGGAGCCACAGAGGCCATCTACCTCATTGCGCAGGCGGCTCCGCTCCTGTGCCCGCCGAGGGAGGGGCATCGTGTGCCCACCTACACGGTCGTCCACCCCACGTTCAGCGAATACGACTCTGCCTGCCAGATGTTTGGGCTGGAGGCCCGTCCGGACGGAGACCTCTGCTGGCTCTGCAACCCCAACAACCCCACGGGAGAGGTCATGGGCGAGGGTTTCATACACGATTTGGCCCGATGCCACCGGTTGCTCGTCATCGACCAGTCATACGAGGACTATACCCTCAAGCACGCGGAGACCTCTCCCACGCTCAGAGGCGAGGGAGGCGAGCGGATTCGGCTCCACTCCCTCACCAAGAAATACTGCATCCCCGGGCTGCGCCTGGGCTATGTCACGGCACCCTCGCCGGTCATCGGCCAGCTCCGCCGATGCTGCCGTCCGTGGTCGGTAAACGCACTGGCCATCGAAGCGGGCCTATGGCTGACGGACCAGCCACTGCCCGACAACCGCCCGTGGCTGGCCGAGGCCCAGCGGCTGCGCAAGCGGCTCAACCAGATTCCCGGCATCCACGCCCGAGAGACGCAGACCAACTTCCTGCTCTGCACCATCGAGGGGCACACCGCCGCGGAACTGAAAGAATACCTGGCACGCCGACGAGGCATCCTCATCCGCGATGCCTCCAACTTCCCCGGTCTGTCGCCCCACCACTTCCGCGTGGCGGCGCAACGTCCCGAGGAGAACGACGAACTCGTAGATGCAATCACTGTGAACTTTGAACTGTGAACTATGTAATCGGCTTTGCCGCTTGGCTCGTCCAAGAACTCTGAACTGTGAACTTTGAACTGACTATTCCTCTGCTCGTGGCCTGGTTGCTCGACCGTTGGTTGGGCGACCCTGCGTGGTTGCCCCACCCCGTGGTGGGGTTCGGAAAGATGATAGCCTGGGGCGAGCGGCACCTGAACCAGGGGCGACACCGCAAACTGAAGGGAGCCATGATGACAGTCGTGCTCGACGCCATCGTCTTTTTCGCCACGTACTCGCTGCTTGCCCTGCTCCCGCCAATGGGGAGGGCCGGGGTGGGCTGCATACTGATTTTCTACTGCCTGGCCGGCACGACACTCATCCGCGAAGTCCGCGAGGTGTTCCGTGCCACAGACCGCTCCGTGGAGGAAGGGCGTCGGCAGGTGGCCCGCATCGTAGGCCGCGACACGTCGGAACTCTCGGCACAGGAAATTCGCACGGCCGCCCTGGAGACGCTGGCCGAAAACCTGAGCGACGGAGTCATCGCCCCCCTCTTCTGGCTGGCCGTGGGAGGCCCCGCCGCCATGCTCACCTACAAGATGGTGAACACGCAGGACTCCATGATAGGCTATCGCACCGAACGCTACCGCCGCTTCGGGTGCTGGGCGGCCCGCATCGACGACATCGCCAACTACCTGCCCGCCCGGCTGACGGCCCTGCTGATGCTGGTGGTTCACGGAAGAGGACTCGTGGAAAAGGGCAAGTTTGTCCTCCGCAACGGGCGCAACCATGCCAGCCCCAACAGTGGCTACCCCGAGGCCGCCCTGGCCGCCATACTGGACTGCCGCTTCGGAGGTCCGCACTACTATTTCGGCCAACTGTTTCCAAAGCCCTACATCGGCCACAACGACCGTCCGCTGACCACCGCGGACATGACGACGGCGGTGCGCGTCAACCGCATGGCCGAAGTCCTCGCCATCGCCATCCTCACACTCATATACTGCCTGATATGTAACTAATCAAATTTGACTGATATGATTTTTAACACAGAGAACATATTTCATAGGGAGTTATACAAGAGGCATCCAAGGATGCTGCACAGAGAGTTTCCCCTCGCCGTAGGCCCCTGTGAAAGGCCCTTGGTCTCTCCTGCGTTCTCTCATGAAATGATAAAACTCTGTGTTGAAAAAAATCCTCTTACCTCCTCCTATGAAATGACCAAACTCTGTGTTGAGATAATATAAACCAATTGTGAGCACTTACCTATGAAAAAGATTATACTCATCACCGGCGGACAACGCTCGGGCAAAAGCGAATATGCCGAACGGCTGGCTCTCACGCTGAGCCCGCACCCCGTCTACATGGCCACGGCCCACGTCTGGGACGAGGAGTTCCGCCGACGCGTGGAGAAACACCAGGAACGCCGAGGCCCGGAGTGGGAAAACATCGAGGAGGAACGCGAACTGAGCCGCCACGACCTCACGGGGCGGGTGGTGCTCATCGACTGCCTGACCCTGTGGGCCACGAACTACTTCTTCGAACTGAAAGAGGTGGACAAGACCCTCACGGCACTCAAGGCCGAGTTCGACCGCCTGGCGGCGCAGGAAGCCACACTGATTGTGGTCACCAACGAAATCGGTTCGGGCGGCGTGAGCGAGAACGCCGTGCAGCGACGGTTCACGGACCTCCTGGGGTGGATGAACCAGTACGTGGCCCGACGGGCCGACGAGGTGGTGTGGATGGTGAGCGGCATCCCGGTGAAAATCAAACAACCCTAAGAGGGAGAGAAACTATGCGGAAATTTGACATTAAAAGCCCCGACGAGGCCATGCGCCCCGCCATTCAGGAAAAGATTGACAATCTGAACAAACCCAAGGGGTCGCTCGGACGGTTGGAGTCGCTGGCCATGCAGATTTGTCTGGTGCAGCAAACCCTTTCACCCTCGTTGGCTCACCCCTGCCACCTGCTGTTAGGGGGCGACCACGGCATCGAACGCGAGGGTGTGAGCGTCTCGCCGCGTGAAGTGACGTGGCAACAGATGGTCAACTTCACCCGAGGCGGAGGGGGTGTGAACATGTTTTGCCGGCAACATGGGTTCCACCTGCGCATCGTGGACGTCGGCGTGGACCACGACCTGTCGGACTGCCCCGGCATACTCAATCGAAAGATAGCCCCCGGAACCCGCAACTTCCTCCACGAGGCAGCCATGACGGAGGACGAGATGAACCGTGCCATCGAAGTGGGAACGGAACTGGTGGAGCAGTGCGCCGAGGAGGGATGCCGAGTGGTATGCATCGGAGAGATGGGCATCGCCAACACCTCGCCGTCGAGCCTCTGGATGAGCCTCTTCTGCGACATCCCCCTCGACGAGTGCATCGGAGCCGGAGCAGGACTCGACTCGCCCGGCATCGGGCATAAGCGCCAGGTGCTGCGGCAGGCCTTGGAGAACGCCGGTTTCCTTCGTGACGGAGGCCGGGGGACGGCGGCAGCGGCCGAACAGATTATCCGTTACTTCGGCGGATTCGAAATGGTGACGGCCATCGGAGCCATGCTTCGCGCCGCTGAACGTCATGTGCTGGTGCTGGTGGACGGGTTCATCATGTCGGCCTGTGCCCTGGCGGCCTGCCGCCTCTATCCCGCCGCCAAGGACTGCATGATATTCGGCCACTGCGGCGACGAAAGCGGCCACCGGCGAATGCTCGACACCCTCGGCGCACAGCCCCTGCTCAGCCTCGGGCTCCGGCTCGGAGAGGGCACCGGGGCGCTCTGTGCCTTCCCCATCGTGGACTCAGCCGTCAGAATGATAAACGAAATGAACAACTTCCAACATGCAAACATCACAAAATACTTCTGAGAGGAACGAGCAAGACAGCGCAGCGGGCATCCGCTGGTTCGACCGCGTGTGGGCCTCCTTCATCTTCTTCACCCGACTGCCCCTGTGGCGGCTCCACCAGCCCCCCACGGGAGCCTACCGCTGCGTCGTGGAACATTGGCCGCTGGCGGGCTGGCTCACGGCTTCGGCCATGGCCGCCGTGCTCTACTTTGCCAGTCTGCTCTTCCCCTACCCCATTGCCATCCTGCTGGCCATCGTGACGCGCCTGCTGCTCACGGGAGCCCTCCACGAGGACGGACTGGCCGACTTCTTCGACGGGTTCGGCGGTGGGGGCAACGACCGCCAGCGCATCCTTGCCATCATGAAGGACTCCCACATCGGCACGTACGGCGTGCTGGCATTGGTCGTCTACGTGGGGCTGCTCTTTGCCGCGCTCTACGCGATGCCCCCCTACTATGCCGCACTGACCATCCTGGCCGCCGACCCCTACGCCAAGATGGCTGCCGCGCAGGCCGTGCAGATGCTCCCCTACGCCCGCGACGAAGAGACGGCCAAGGCGCGTGTGGTGTACAGGAAATACAGTCTTGCCGCAGGCCTGAGCCTCGCCGTGCAGGGGTTGCTCCCGATGGGGCTTTACCTGTGGATGATGGGCGGTCACGTCAATTGGGAAATCATGATTGCCGTGCCCTTCGTGGTGATGTACGCCCTCTATCAGTTCATCTGGCACCGTCTGCGGGGCTACACGGGCGACTGCTGCGGGGCCCTGTTCCTTCTCATCGAACTCTCGGTCTATCTCATCGCCTCCGTCTATCTGGCTGGGTGATGTAGGGCAATGGGCTCTGTCTTGCTGCTCATTTAATCACAACCTTACGTCCTCCCTTGATGTAGAGGCCGGGACGCAGGGAGTGGTGACAGGCTTGTGCAACAAGCGTAAACTTTCGTCCGTTGGACAAAAAATGGAATTCGATAGTGGAAGTTTCACAAATAATGTGTAACTTTGCGGTCGAAAACGACAAAGACGCGGATAAGGGAATCAGGTGGAAGTCCTGAACAGTCCCGCTGCTGTAAGTCCAAAGAAAACCCTCGTGGCGGTTCGCCACTGGCCCACGAAAAGGCTGGGAAGGTGTCACGCAGGGCAGCAAGAGCAATGGCTCAAGGTGCCACGTAAAGGGGCGGACAAGTCAGAAGACCTCCCGCGTTGGAAGCATCTGCGATGCGACTGCGAGGACAGTATGAAAAAACTTTTATGTATAACTCTAACTAAACAACAAGCCAAATGAAAAAGTTTCTTTATTTGGCAATGGCCCTGTGCGTGGGCTTTGCCATGACATCGTGTGACGATGATGATGACGTTAAAACCGCAATCCTCAGTTTCGAAGGTGACGAATGGACTGCTCTGATTGACAATGCGCAGTACGGCGGAACGCTGATTTACAGTGCCGACGAGTACAAGTGGACGGACAGCAAGACAGGATTGTCTTCAGAGTGTACCAAGGACGACTGGACGATGTGGGGTTATGGCTACGGCTGGAAGAACGGCATCGCCATCTCAAACTACATCGATTCCGACATTGAGAACCATGCCACCTACATGTATCAGTTGTCCGTGCCCAAGAGCAATGGCAGCAAAAACTTTGCCGTGGTCTGGGACAACGAAAGCAAACTGACCTTTGCCGACGGGAAAGCTCGTGTGATAAAGTCCATGCAGGTCATGAACACCACCTACGCCATGGGTTACCTCAAGAATAACATGGCCGAGGGCTACAAGTTCGTCGTAAAGGCTACGGGTATGATGAAGGAGACCGAAACGGGCAGCATCGACATCGTACTCGCCGAGAATACCACAGCCATTGAAAACTGGAAGCGCATAGACCTGAGCAAACTGGGTGCCGTGACAAGCGTTGCCTTCACCTTCGAGAGCACGGAGAGCGGCACGCCCAAGTACTTTGCCTTCGACGACGTAGTAGTGGAGATGGAATAATTAATTAATGCAAAGACATTCTCTCTATAACAAGTTCATGCTGCTGACGGCCTTGGTGCTGTCGGCAGCATGTTCCAATTCTGACCCGGGCACCACGGAGGAAGAGTTCTCCGGGACGGGCCAGGGGGTGTTCGTCCTCTGCGAGGGGAACTTCAACAGCGGCAACGCAACGCTCTCGTACTACAATCCCGAGACACGCCAGGTGGAGAACGGCGTGTTCCAGCGGGCCAACGACCGCCGACTGGGCGACACGGGTCAGTCCATCCAACTGCATGATGGAGTGGCCTATGTGGCCATGGAGAACAGCGGCATCATCTGGGCCCTGGACACCGCCACCTTCCGCGTCCGCGGACAACTGACCACGGGACAGACGGAGCACATGATCAATCCGCGCTACATCCATTTCCTGTCGTCGGAGAAAGCCTACGTCACCGACCTCTATTCGCCCTACATCACCGTGTTCAATCCGCGCACGATGGGCTACGTCGGGAGCATACCGACGGGGCAGGCCGAGGCCTTCGGCTACAACTCCACGGAGCAGATGGTGGCGTGGGGCGACCGCGTCTTCACCAACTGTTGGAGCTACTCGAACAAGATACTGGTCATCGACACCCGTCGGGACGAGGTCGCAGACGAGATTGTCCTCTCCAGCTGGCAGCCCAAGAGCATGGTTCTCGATGCGATGGGCAAACTGTGGGTCATCACCGACGGCGGCTATTCGACAGAGGAGGACTCCTTCAGTGACAACATCCCCCACCTCTACCGCATCGATGCCGAGACGCTCACCATCGAACTGGACCAGACGCTGGACACCGACGAGGCCAACGTGCAACTGGCCACAAACCCGGCGGGCACGGTGCTCTACGTCATCAACAACGACGTCTACCGCATGGACATCACCGCCAGCCACCTGCCCGTGCGCCCCTTCATCGAGGCGCCCCGTGGCTCGAACGGCCTCCGCCACTATCTCTACGGCATCGGCGTGAATCCGCGCAACGGTGAAATCTATGTGGCCGATGCCGTCGACTATCGCCAGTCGGGCGTGGTCTACCGCTATGCCGAGGACGGCCAGCTGCTCGACCAGTTCCGCGTGGGCATCACACCTAATAGTTTTGCATTCAAATGAAAAAGTTTCTCTTGCTCCTTGCTCCTTGCCTCTTGCTTCTGGCCTCTTGCCACGACGACCCCGAACCTGCACACACGCAAGAGGAGGGCCCCCTGCCCGTCATCACGTGGGTGATGTCCTCGGGCCGTTTCCGCATCCAAGCGGGCGAGACCATACAACTGGTGCCCGACATCGAGCACCTGGACGAAACCTCGGCCTATGTCTGGACCATCGAGGGCGAAGTCGTGGGGCACGACAATTACTACACCTTCACCACCGACGAGGTGGGCGAATACTACGTGATGCTGACCGTCAACAATCGTTTCGGCGAGGTCAGCGACGAGGTGAAGATAACCGTGACGGAGGCCGAGAACACCGAACTGCCCGAGATTCCGGAGATGGGTAGTTGGAAGTTCCCCTGGACGGAAATCAACATGGCCGTGGGGCGCACCCTCAAGGTGCGAGCCTACATGACGGGAACGGAGGAGGTCAGCACCGTCTTCACGGCGCAGGCCGAAGGCTGCCACACCGTCACCCTGACCAATCCACAGGACGGCAGTCGGCAGGAGGTGGTCATCAACGTCTGTCCGCCCCCCGGCACTCATCGCCGCCCGTCGACGGGGCAGGCCATGGTCAACCGCATATACGAGTACATGCCCGCCCCGGGCCATCAGGTCAACGGCTACATCATCACGGGCAAAGCCTTCCCCGACGACTGCACCCACGAGCAGGCCTGCGACTCGGTGCTGGCGCATTTCAGCCGTATGTGGTCGGTCAGCCTGGGCGGTCAGGGCGGCTACCTCATTGCCGGTTTCGACCACAGCGTGCCCAACTCGGAGATGACAAATGGCCAATCTGGCTACGACCTCTGCATCCGAAGCAACCCCTTCAGTTATCAGTCCGAGCCGGGCATCATCTGGGTCAGTCAGGACGACAACGGCGACGGACTTCCCAACGACCAGTGGTTTGAACTGGCCGGTTCGGAGTACGGCACCGACAACCACTCCGTGGAATATGCCATCACCTACTATCGCCCCGAAAAGGAGAAGTCGGCCGTCGGCTGGCGCGACGCGAACAACGACACGGGCTATATCCCCTACCTGAGTTACTGGAACCCCTCGCCCTACTACTGGCAACCGTGGCAGGCGGGAGCCTCCGAGATGACCTTCTTCGGTTCCCGGCTGCGCGACCGCAGCACCTACGAGAAGGGCATCTCCGACATTCCGCCCTACGACTGGGGCTATGCCGACAACATGGGCAGCGACCACCAGGGCAGAGTGGGCTACTTCAGTATCTCGAAGGCCCGCACGTGGGACGGCCAGCCTGCCAACCTGGAGTACATCGACTTCGTCAGGATTCAGACCGCCCAGACCGGCGCAACGCCCAACCTCGGAGAAATCAGCACCGAGGTCTATTACATTGGCGATTGCCATCTCCAATGAATTGCTAATGGACAATGGACAATTGACAATGAGGCGTTTCCTTCTTCTATTAGTCGCATTGGGTGGCGGAGCCCAATTGTCCATTGTCCATTCTCAATTGTCCATTGATATGGACGAAGTCCAGGTCACGGCCCATCGCCGCCTGAAAGACACGGGCCTACAGAAGACGGTGCTCGACACGACCGTCCTGCACCAGCACATCGCCCTCTCCATGTCCGACATCCTGACACAGCACTCCACCCTTTTCATCAAGTCCTACGGCCGTGCCACCGAGTCGACGGCCGAGTTCCGGGGCACGTCCCCCAGCCACACACAAGTCGTGTGGAACGGCATGAAGATTAACTCCCACATGCTCGGCACCGTGGACTTCAGCACCATCCCAGCCTACTTCATCGACCAGGCCAACCTGCTGCACGGAGCCTCATCGCTGACGCTGACGGGCGGCGGACTGGGCGGTGCCGTGGAGATGCAGACCCGACCGCTCTTTGGCCAAGGCTACGCCCTGCAGTACATCCAGGGCATCGGCTCCTTCGGCACCTACGACCAGTTTCTGCGCTTCACCTACGGCAACGACCGCTGGAGCACCAGCACGCGACTGGTCTATTCCACCTCGGACAACGACTTCAAATACACCAACTACGACAAGAAGGTGGACGTGCGCGACGCTGAGGGCCACATCGTGCGCTCCTACCACCCCACGGAGCGCAACCGGAGCGGTTACTTCGACGACATCCATGCCCTGCAGGATGTCTACTACCGCGACGACCGCGGCAACCGCTTCGGCGGCATGTTGTGGTACACCCACAGCCTGCGCGGACTGCCCTTCCTCAGTGTGGACTATCGCGACAACCTGGACTTCAAGAACGAGCACCGGCAGGATGCCCTGCGGTCCGTGCTTTCGTGGGAGAGGCGTTTCGGACGCTGGAACACAGCCGTCCGTGGCGGCTATGTCTGGCAGGACATTGCCTACGACTACTCCACCACGCGCGAGGCCGTCAGCACCGACATCACCCACTCCCGCAGCCGCAGCCATCAAGGCTACGTCCAGGCCGATGCCGACTGGATGCCCACCGACCGCTGGCTCCTCAGCGGCAATCTCTCCGCCTACTACAACCACGTGCGCAGCGCGGACAAGAGCCCCTTCCACATCGGCGACAACTACAACCTGGGCCGCACGGAGTACAACCTATCGCTTTCGGCCAAATGGCGCCCCACCGAGCGCCTGTCCCTTTCGGCCGTCCTGCGCGAGGAATGCTACAAGCGAGGTTCGCTCAACGGCCAACGGGGGAAAGCCGATTTCGTCCCCGTCATCCCCGCCCTGTTTGCGGAGTACGCGGTGTGGAAGAGTGAGAAGAGAACTGTGAGAAGTGAGAAAAATTCACCCCTCACCTCTCAGTTATATCTCAAGGCCTCCGTCGCCCGCAACTATCGCTACCCCACGATGGACGACCTCTACTTCAAGCCCGGCGGCAATCCCGACCTGCGCCCAGAACGGGGCATCACCTACGACGGAGGGCTGGAGGGAACCCTCGTGCATAAATCTTTTTCGCTCAAGGCTAACCTCTCGGCCTTCGACTCCTACATCACCGACTGGATTCTCTGGACACCCAACGCCAAGGGCTACTGGCAACCCTCCAATCTGAAGAAAGTCCATAACTACGGCACCGAGATGATGCTGACCGCCGACGTGCGCCTGCCTCACCGGTGGGGACTCTCACTCACAGCCAACTATGCCTTCACACCCAGCATCAACCGGAGCGAGGACCTCGACGACAACGATGCTTCCTACGGCAAGCAACTCGTCTACGTACCCCGCCACTCGGCCAACCTCTCGGGGCGGCTCTCATGGCGCAACTGGACCCTGCGCTACCAATGGACCTTCTACAGCGAACGCTTCACCACCACCAGCAACGAAGTGTCCTACATCACGGGCCGCCTGCGCCCCTACTACATGAACGACATCTCCGTGGAGAAGCAATTCCAGTGGCGGAAGGTACACGCCTCGCTGAAGGCCGCCGTCAACAACCTCTTCGGTTCGGAATACGTCACCGTGCTCTCCCGCCCCATGCCTGGCCGAAACTTCGAGATTTTCGTAGAGATAAAGCCGCAGTGGCAAGGGAAGAAAATGAAAAATGAAAGGGAAAAATGAAAAATGAAAAATTGATACTGCTGATGGTTGTCTTTCTGTCTGTGGCGGCTTGCGGCAGACACCAGACAAAGTCTGATGACTCTCAGGGCGACACCATCCCCCTGCGCTATGCCCACAACCTGACCATCGTGGAATTTGACGACCGCACGGAGGTCACCATCCGCAATCCGTGGGACACCACCACGGTGCTCCACCGCTACATCCTTGTCCCCTCCAACTCCCCCACGAAGGGAAGTGAGTCGCCTGAGGGGAACTCCCCCCTTATGGGGGGATTGAGGGGGGCTTCGGTCGTCCGCGTCCCCCTGCGCCGCGCCGGCGTATTCACGTCCGTCCACTGCGGACTGATACAAGAACTGGGACAGCAGGATGCCATCCGGGGCATCTGCGAACTGGAATACATCAACATCCCCTTCGTCCGCCAGGGCGTGGCCGAAGGGCGCATAGCCAACTTCGGCAACGCCATGGAACCCACCATCGAGGTCATCATGGATGCCGAACCCGACGCCCTCATGATATCCCCCTTCGAGAACTCGGGCGGCTACGGACGCGTGGAACGCTTGGGCATCCCCATCATCGAATGTGCCGACTACATGGAGTACAGCCCTCTGGCCCGGGCCGAATGGATGAAGTTCTACGGTCGCCTATTCGGCTGTCCCGAACGTGCCGACAGTCTCTTCCGCGAGGTCGAAAGCCGCTATCTCGCACTATGCGAACTGGTGAAAGCCCCCTCCGACTCCCTCATGAGGGGGAGTGAATCAGAGGCAACGCAGGAGTCCCCCCTCATGGGGGGATTGAGGGGGGCTACTATGGGGGGATTGAAGGGAGCCCCCACCCTCATTGCCGAGAAACCCTACAGCGGCGTGTGGTACGTGCCGGGTGGCGGAAGTGTCATGGGCATCCTCTACCGCGATGCCGGAGCCGACTACCTCTATGCCGACCGTCCCGAGACCGGGAGCCTGCCCCTCAGCGTGGAGACCGTCTTCGAACGTGGCCAGCGGGCAGACATCTGGATTATCAAATACAACCAGTCCGCCCCTCTCACCCTCGCCCAACTCAAGAGCGACTATCCCCCCTTTGCCCATTTCCGTGCCTTCCAGACGGGCCGCGTCTACGGTTGCAACCAGTCCACCTCCCGCTTCTATGAGGAGACACCCTACCACCCCGACCGTCTCCTGGCCGACCTCATCCGCATCTTCCACCCCGAACTCGCCCCCCGACTGCCAGACCTCATGGAGCAATCCCCCAGCGCCGCATCCCCCAAAACTTACTTCGAGCAACTGCCCTCAAAATAGCCCCAAAAGATATTTTATATTCACCAGACGTAAAAATCTCAGAATTTATATCTATCTTTGTGCACCATAAAGGTATATCAGAAACTTGCAAGACTATGGGAAAGGAAACACTTATCAACTACCCGGAACTATGGAACCGGCTGAGTTCGTATCTGAAGAGCATCGGGCGCATGAGCGCACGTCCCGTCCTGCTGCTATACTACGTCATGACGAGCAAGGAGACACCATGGAAGGACAAGGCAGCCATCTTCGGCACACTGGCCTATCTGGTGCTGCCCGTCGACCTGCTGGATTCCAAGCGGTTGCCCGTACTCGGATGGTTGGACGAAATCACTTCTCTGGCCGTGGCCATCAGGAAGATGAGCAAATACATCACCCCTGAGATGGAGGTACGCGCCGACGCACAGTTGAATGCCTGGTTCGGCGACGCCGTGGAGACGACCGTGTAACTTTGTAACCGTGAAAAGCCGCCTCTGCATCATCGGTCTGTTGGTTGCCACGTTGCTGCTGTTCGTGCTGTCGCTATATCGCGGCAGCGTGATGATTCCCGTGTCGGCCATCACCGACATACTCTTGGGACGGGGCTGTGCCGAGCATCCTTCGTGGCAATACATCGTGCTGGAGAACCGCCTGCCACAGGCCGTGACTGCCGTGCTGTGCGGAGCCTCGTTGGCAGTGAGCGGCCTACTGTTGCAGACGGCCTTCCGCAATCCCTTGGCCGGCCCTTCGGTGCTGGGCATCGACAGTGGCGCCCACTTGGGTGTGGCACTGGTCATTCTGGCGGCCGGTGGCAGCATGACCACGGGGATGCTCACGCTGGGCGGCTTCACGCTTGTCATCCTGGCAGCACTCACCGGAGCCCTGGCGGTGATGGCCATATTGCTGTTCCTGAGCCGGCTGCTGCAAAACAATGTGATGCTGCTCATTGCCGGCATGATGGTGGGGTACATCGCTTCGAGCATGATTTCCCTATTGAACTTCAAAGCGACCGCCGAAGGTGTCCACACCATGACGCTCTGGGGCATGGGCAGTTTCTCCGCCGTATCGCTCGACCGCCTGCCCTGGTTCGTCGGCATCAGTCTCTTCGGGCTGTTGCTCTCCGCATTGCTCATCAAGCCCCTGAACGCACTGCTCCTGGGCGACAACTATGCCCGCAACCTGGGCATCAGTATCACCCACACCCACACGCTGCTGCTTCTCACCACAGGGGTGCTCACGGCCAGTTCCACGGCGTTTTGCGGCCCCATTGCCTTCATCGGGCTGGCAGTGCCACACATTGCCCGCCTCTTTTTGGGAAGTGCCAACCACCGTGTGCTGCTGCCCGCGACGCTGCTGACGGGTTCATCCCTGGCCCTTATGTGCAACCTCATCAGCACTTTTCCAGGGGAGTCCGGTCTCATCCCCATCAATGTCATCACCCCCATCATCGGTGCACCGGTCGTGCTATGGGTCATTCTCCGGCTGGAGAAGTAATCCCCGCTTTCAATGCCCCTCTTATTTACCTGTCCGAGCGCAATTCATTTGCGAGAATTTGGTCAAGCCAAGGTTTTTCCGTATATTTGTGCCCCATAAAGTACTCATACAAGAAAAACGACATAAATATGGAAAAAATTCAGGAACTCACCGAGAAGATTTATCGTGAGGGAGTTGAGAAGGGTCAGCAGGAAGCTGAGCGCATCGTGGCAGAGGCAAGAGAACAGGCTGAGCGCATCGTAGCAGAGGCAAGAGAACAGGCTCAAGTTCTCGAAAATGCGGCCAAAAAGAAGGCAGCCGAACTGGACACGAACACCAAAAACGAGCTGAAACTCTACACAGGCCAGGCTCTGAACGCGCTGAAGAGCGAAGTGGCCAACGTGCTCACAGACAAGGTGGTTGGCGACGAAGTAAAGAAACTGACTGAGGACAAGGATTTCCTCGGGAAGTTTGCCGTGAGCCTGGCCGAGAAGTGGGCAGGCGGCGAGCCGGCCACCATCAACGCCCAAGATGCCGAAGGGCTGAAGGCCTACTTCATGCAACACGCCAAGGCTCTGCTGGACAAGGGACTGAAGATAGAGAAAGTGAACGGCGTGGACACACTGTTCACCATCCAGCCCGAGGACGGAAGCTACAAGGTGCAGTTCGGCAAGGAGGAGTTTGAAAGCTACTTCAAGGCTTTCCTGCGCCCACAGCTGGTAGAAATGTTGTTCTAAGGTTGTAAGGTCGTAAACCTCAAAACCTCAAATAAATGAGTAACTATTATTGTTTAATGGCCGGGCTACCCGACCTCCGATTAGATTCGCCTGAAACGGCTCCTTCCCTCCAATATCTTCACGAACAGATTCTTGAGCAGGACGACATGAACGGGCGCGACCTTCGCATGGTGGAATTGTTCTTCCTCATGGGCGATTGCCGCAACCTCATTGTTTTGCTGGGGGACAATCTGGCCAAATTGCCTTACATCGGGAAGTGGAACAAACAGGAACTGCAAGAAATGATTGCAGATGCCCTAGAGGACGAATTCGAGGACGACAAGCGATTTCCCCCCTTCATGGCCGACTTCGTAAGGGAATATTACGAGAGAGGGCAGGAAAAGGGTTACTTTCCCGAAGACCGCCTGATGGTGCGCTATTGGCATTACTTGAAACAGCATGGAACTGGCCTGATAAAAGGTTGGGCCACGCTCAGCCTGGACATCGCCAACACACTCACCGCTCTCATCTGTGAGCAACAGGGCTGGCCAGTGGAGCAATACACCTACGGCTACGAAAAGGCTTCGGTGGACGAAGCATTGATGGCTCAACTTCGAGAGATTGCGGCCGACGAAGATCCCGTACACAAGGAACAACGCATCGATGCACTGAAGTGGCTATGGGCCGAGGAGGAGACCTTCTTCGACGCTTTTAACGTGGATGCGCTCTACACCTATTTGCTGAAGGCCGAAATGCTGGAACGCTGGAGCCGCCTCGACCCTGAGCAAGGCAAAGAACGTTTCCGACAGATTATAGAGGGACTGCGTAAAGAAGCCACCGTACCCGCTGAATTCACAGCCCACATGCCAAAGGATGAAAACATATATGCCCAGAATGCAGGCACATATAACAAAAACGAGAAATAACAAAAACTACATAACGACATGACAAAAGGAAAAGTTAGTGGCGTTGTCTCCAACATGGTCACCCTCCGCGTGGACGGTCCCGTGCTGCAGGGAGAGATATGCTACATCACGACGGGCGGCGACCGCCTGATGGCCGAGGTCATCAAGGTCATCGGACAGGATGTCTATGTGCAGGTATTCGAAAGCACACGCGGACTGAAGGTGGGAGCTGAAGCCGAGTTTACGGGTCACATGCTGGAGATTCAACTCGGCCCCGGCATGCTGAGTAAGAACTACGACGGTCTGCAGAACGACCTCGACAAGATGGAGGGCGTGTTCCTGAAGCGCGGACAGTACACTGAGCCGCTGGATGCCGACCGTCTCTGGGATTTTGAGCCCCTGGCCAAAGTGGGCGACAAGGTGCAGGAGAGCGACTGGCTGGGCAAGGTGGAAGAGAACCACCAACCGCTGAAAATCATGGTGCCCTTCCAGATGAAGGGTGTGGCCACGGTGAAGAGCATCGTGCCCGCCGGCCAGTACAAAATCCACGACACCATCGCCGTGCTCGAGGACGAGCAGGGACAGGAGGTGAAAGTCGATATGGTGCAGCACTGGCCCGTGAAGTTTTCCATGACCAACTACAAACAGAAGCCCCGCCCCTTCAAGTTGCTGGAGACGGGTGTCCGCACCATCGACACGATGAACCCCATCGTGGAGGGCGGTACGGGTTTCATCCCCGGTCCCTTCGGTACGGGTAAGACCGTGCTGCAGCACGCCATATCGAAGCAGGCCGAAGCCGACATCGTAATCATTGCTGCCTGCGGTGAGCGTGCCAACGAGGTAGTGGAAATCTTTACCGAGTTCCCCGAACTGGTTGACCCCCACACGGGCCGCAAACTGATGGAGCGCACCATCATCATCGCCAATACGTCGAACATGCCCGTGGCTGCCCGTGAGGCATCCGTTTACACCGCCATGACCATGGCCGAGTACTATCGTTCGATGGGTTTGCGCGTGCTGCTGATGGCCGACTCCACTTCGCGTTGGGCACAGGCTTTGCGTGAGATGTCCAACCGTATGGAGGAACTGCCTGGTCCCGATGCCTTCCCCATGGACCTCGGTGCCCTGATTTCAAACTTCTACGGTCGTGCTGGATACGTTTATCTGCGCAATGGCGAGGTGGGCAGTGTGACCTTCCTCGGAACCGTGTCGCCCGCCGGCGGTAACCTGAAGGAGCCTGTGACGGAGAACACCAAGAAGGTGGCCCGTTGCTTCTACGCCCTGGAACAGGACCGCGCCGACAAGAAGCGCTATCCGGCCGTGAACCCCATCGACTCCTACTCGAAGTATTTGGAATACCCCGAATTTGCCGAGTACATCAAGGGACACATCAACGAAGAGTGGATTCCGAAGGTGCTGGCCCTGAAGACCCGCATGCAGCGTGGTAAGGAGATAGCCGAACAAATCAACATCCTGGGCGACGACGGTGTGCCCGTAGATTACCATGTGACGTTCTGGAAGTCGGAAATCATCGACTTCGTCATCTTGCAGCAGGATGCCTTCGACGAGGTTGATGCCGTCACGCCGCTGGAGCGCCAGGAGGAAATCCTGAACCTCGTGACCCGCATCTGCAACAAGGACGACTACCAGTTCGACACGTTCCAGGACGTGACCGACTACTTCAAGAAGATGATAAACCTCTGCAAGCAGATGAACTACTCACAGTACAAGAGCGAGCAGTATTACGAATACATCAAGCAAATCGAAGCAATGTTATAAGACTATGGCACAGGCATTTCAAAAAGTATATACACAGATTAGCCAGATTACGAAGGCCACCTGCTCGCTGAAGGCAAAGGGCGTGGGCTACGACGAACTGGCCACCATCAACGGTCGTCTGGCTCAGGTGGTGAAGATTATGGGCGACGATGTCACCCTCCAGGTGTTTGAAGGCACGGGTGGTATTCCTACCAACGCCGAAGTGACCTTCCTCGGCAAGTCTCCCTCGCTGAAAGTCAGTGACCAACTGGCAGGCCGTTTCTTCAATGCCTATGGTCAGCCCATCGACGGCGGACCAGAGATTGAGGGCAAGGAAGTGGAAATCGGTGGTCCCAGTGTGAACCCCGTTCGCCGTAAGCAACCCAGTGAACTCATTGCTACGGGTATCGCCGGTATCGACCTGAACAATACGCTCGTTTCGGGCCAGAAGATTCCCTTCTTCGCCGACCCCGACCAGCCGTTCAACGAGGTAATGGCCATGGTGGCCATGCGCGCCAAGGCCGACAAAATTATCCTTGGCGGTATGGGTATGACCAACGACGACTACTACTTCTTCCGCAACACGTTCTCCAACGCGGGTGCACTGGACCGCATCATCTCGTTCATCAACACCACCGAGGACCCCGCCGTGGAGCGTCTGCTCGTGCCCGACATGGCACTGACGGCTGCCGAGTATTTCGCTGTGGAGAAACATGAGACCGTGCTCGTGCTGCTGACGGATATGACCTCCTATGCCGACTCGCTCTCCATCGTGTCAAACCGCATGGACCAGATTCCTTCGAAGGACTCCATGCCCGGTTCGCTCTACTCCGACCTGGCCAAGATTTACGAGAAGGCCGTGCAGTTCCCCGAGAGCGCAGGCGGTGGCAGCATCACCATCATTGCCGTGACCACACTTTCCGGTGGCGACATCACACACGCCGTACCCGATAACACGGGTTACATCACCGAGGGTCAGCTCTACCTGCGCCGCGACAGCGATGTGGGCAAGGTCGTTGTCGACCCCTTCCGTTCGCTTTCGCGTCTGAAGCAGCTCGTGGCCGGAAAGAAGACCCGCAAGGACCACTCGCAGGTGATGAACGCCGCCATCCGACTCTACGCCGATGCCGCCAACGCCAAGACGAAGTTGGAGAACGGTTTCGACCTGACCGACTACGACAACCGCTGCCTCGACTTCGCCAAGGACTATGCCTCGAAGCTCCTGGCCATCGACGTGAACCTCGACACCGAGGAGATGCTCGACGTGACATGGAGTCTCTTCCGCAAGTACTTCAAACTGGAAGAGGTGAACATCAAGAAAGAGTTTACTGACATCTACTGGAAATAAGACTCTCCCCAGCCCTCCCTTGTAGGGAGGGGGCAGTCACCAATAGGCATGAACAATTATTTAGATAATAAATGACAAAAGTATCCACTCTCCTCCCTACAAGGGAGGGGCAGGGGGGTGGGTCTGATACTTATGGCAATCAAGTTTCAATATAACAAGACATCGCTCCAGCAGATTGAGAAGAACCTCAAGATGCGCCAGCGTACCTTGCCCATCATCAAGAGCAAGGAGACGGCGCTCAGGCTTGAGGTGAAGAAATGCAAGGAGGAGGCCGAGGTACTTGAGCGCAAACTGCAAGAGCAGATTGCCGGCTACGAACGGATGTATGCCCTGTGGGGCGAATTCGACACGTCGCTGGTAAGCCTGAAGGACGTGGAGATGGATGTGAAGAAGATTGCGGGCGTGCGCGTCCCCATTCTCACCAACATCCAGCTTGCCGTGCGTCCCTTCGGCCTGTTCAGTGCGCCCAAGTGGTACTTCGACGGCATCAACCTGCTGCAGGGACTTGCCAAGACCGCCGTCGAGCGCGAGTTCGTAGTGGCCAAGACGGGGCTGCTCGAACACGCCCGAAAGAAGACCACCCAGAAGGTGAACCTCTTCGAGAAGGTGCAGATTCCCGGCTATCAGGAGGCGGTGCGCAAGATTAAGCGATTCATGGAGGACGAGGAGAACCTCTCGAAGTCCTCACAGAAGATTCTGAAGTCCTTGCAGGAGAAGCGCAAGGCGGAAGAAGAAGGAAAGGAGGCCACGGCATGATAGAGAAAATGAAAAAACTCACGTTCCTGGTGTACCATCGGGAATACGATCGTTTTCTTCGCGACTTGCAGGCACTGGGCGTGATGCACATTCAGCAGTCAGGCGACCAAACCATGGCTGAGCCGGAAAGTCTGAGGCAGTTGCGCCGCCAAAAGACCGATGTGCAGGATGTGCTCGGAACCCTGCAAAAGATTACAGGAGTCCTGCTCGACGAAGTGCCTGTGGGCAACGCCGGCATGACGGACAGCATAGAGCACTCCGAAGCCATGAAAAAGGTACGCCGCACACAAGAGATTGGCACCTCACTCGTGGCACTTACCCCTCGCATTACCTCACTGCAACACGATGCAGAAATCTTGCGTCCATGGGGCACGATTGACCAGTCCATACTGGAAAAACTGCATGAGGCAGGCATCCACGAACGCTATCGCATAGCCTCGGTTGCCCGCTTTGCAGAGAAATTCCCAGAGTATGCGGCTTTTGAGATTAATCGCGATAAGCGTTTCGTTTATTTCCTCACTTTCGACATAGACGGGACGGAAAACGAAAACATCCCGGCACAGTCACTGCGGCTCCCCGAAAGGCCGCTGAAGGAGGTAGAGAGCGAAATCGCTACACTGACTGCCCAGAAAGCCAACCTCGAATCAGAGCGACGCAGAATAGCCGAGGAGAATCTGGGCGACATCATCGCTCTGGAGCAGGAGATAGACAGCGCCATTGCACGTGAGGAGGCAACGCTGAAGACACAGCGTGCCGCACTCGACACGGTGGTGGTGATGGAGGGATGGTTCCCCGTAAGGGAGGAAAAGGCCATCTCCGGTTTCCTGACCAAGGAAAACACCTACTATGAGATGCGTGACCCTGTCACGACGGACAATGTGCCCATACAACTGCGCAACAACCGCTTCAACCGCATGTTCGAGCGGCTCACGCGCATGTATGGTTTCCCCTGTTACGACGAATGGGACCCCACGCCTATCGTGGCACCGTTCTTCACCCTCTTCTTCGCCATCTGTATGGGCGATGCCGGCTACGGCCTCATCATCATGCTCTATGGCCTCTTGGAGATGGCTGGGAAGGCCCGTAAGACCCCCATCGTGGGCGAGATGCTGCACGGCTGCGGCGACATGATATTTGCCCTCGGAGCCGCTACCACCCTGGTGGGTTTCGCCCTCGGTACGTTCTTCGGCCTGTCCCTTGTGGACTATGTTCCTGCAAACTCACCGTTGCATACTTACTACGAGTTTGTCGGCGGCAACTTCCCGGGCACCACCTATTCCTTCCAGATGGCGAGTGCCATCCTCATCGGTGTCATACACTTGTGCATTGCCATGATGGTAAAGGCCATACTCTATACCCAGAAGGAAGGTTTGTCCGCCACGCTCAGCACTTGGGCCTGGAACATTCTGCTCATCGGCGGCATCGTCGTGGGCACACTTTCCATGGTAGGCAAACTCTCGGCAGAGACCACACGCATGGTTGTCATTGCCATTGGGGCGGTAAGCGCTCTGGGCATCTACTTCCTCAACAACGTGGGCAGGCTCAAGTCCTCGCCTCTCAAGGGATTGCTCATCAATCCTCTGGCCGGTCTGTACGAAACCTACAACATGGCTTCAGGACTCTTGGGCGACGTGCTCTCTTACGTGCGACTCTACGCTTTGTGTCTGGCTGGCGGTGCCTTGGGCAGTGCCTTCAACCAGATTGGCGACATGCTTGCCGTAAAAGGCAGCATCGTTGGCATCGCTGGAGCTATAATCATCTACTTCATCGGCCACTTGCTCAACCTGTTGCTCTCGGCCATCTCGGCATTCGTGCATCCTCTGCGTCTGAACTTCGTAGAGTATTTCAAGAACTCAGGCTACGAGGGCAAGGGCACTGGCTATGAGCCGCTGAAATAAATCATTAACAATACACAAAAACAATTAATCATAAACAAAAACAAAAACTATGGAACAATTACTCGGTTATCTCGGCCTCGGCCTCATGTTGGGTCTGGCCGGTATTGGCAGCAGCTACGGAACCACCATCGCCGGTCAGGCTGCAGAAGGTGCACTCAAGAAGGACCCCTCTAAGTCGGCTGGTTACATGGTGCTCAGCGCCCTGCCCGCCACACAGGGTCTGTATGGCTTCATTGCATTCATGATGATGGCCGGTCGCGTAGCAACCGACGGTCTTCTGCTCTTCGGCATTGGTCTGGGTGTGGGTCTTGCCTGCCTCATCTCTGGCATTCGCCAGGGCAAGATTTGCGCAGCCGGCATCCAAGGCATGGCTCAGGGTCACGACGTTCAGACACAGACCATGATTTACGCCGCCCTCCCTGAATTCTATGCCATTCTGGCACTCGTGGCCACCTTCCTCGTGTAATCATGCAATGACAATACTGCCTTCACAGTTGACAGCAAGACTTTGACCATCGAAGGCACCGTCGCCAACGAGAAGTACTTCCGCATCGTGCTTGACAAGAATATTGATGGCCCGTTCATGGAAGGTAAACTCTACTTCTATAGAGAGGACAAAACTTATGAAGTTCGCCTGAGACGATGAGGTCTCCCATAACTACTTTTAATCCCGCAAGTGCATCACGCATTTGCGGGATTTTTTTGTTTTTCGTTGGTCTTGTGCAACGAAAATCGTATATTTGTAGCCCAAATGATGCAAAAACCATGAAGTACATGACAAGATACATCGCATTGGTTCTATGCTGTTTGACAACAGCTGTCCTGCAAGCTGCCGACACGCAACATGTGCGGCTGACTAACTTGCCGCATGTCTATATCAATACGTTTACTGGCAACAGCATAACGAGTAAGACAACCTACGTGTATGCCAGAATGTGGATGGTGGATGAGGAGGATATTGTGACCTTTTATGATTCGCTGGAAATTCGTGGTCGCGGAAACTCCACTTGGAACATGGCAAAGAAGCCCTACAAACTGAAGTTCCACCAGAAAGAGAAACTGTTAGGAAAGGGTTATGCCAAGACAAAAAAATGGACGTTGCTGGCCAACCACGGCGACAAGACACTGATGCGCAATGCACTGACCAGTGCCGTGGGCGAAAGGCTGGGCCTGAAGTTCAACCCTGCGGCAAAGTTTGTGGACCTGACGCTCAACGGCACCTATGTGGGCACATACCAAATATCAGATGCCATTGACGTGCGCCCCCATCGTGTGAATATCATGGAGCAGGATTACCCGCTCACCGAGGAAAGCAACATCACGGGAGGCTACCTGCTGGAGGCCGATGGCTTTTATGACTTCACGAATGGCGTGACTGGTTTCTATACTTCGAGCAAGAACGTGCCCTTGCGCATTCACTACCCCGATGAGGACGAGATAGACAATCGTCAGTACCGATATATCCGAGACTTCATAAACGCTTTCGAAAGGCTTCTCTATTCCTCGTCGTTTAAGGATAAGGATAAAGGCTATCGCCCGATGGTGGACAGCCTTTCGCTGGCAAACTGGTATCTGGCCACAGAGGTGAGTGGCAACATCGACGGATTCTTCTCCACCTACTTCTACAAGGATGCGGATGACGACCGCCTCTATTGGGGCCCACTCTGGGACTATGACATAGCCTATGCCAACGATGACCGCAAGGGTGATACGAGCCGACAGCTGATGCGCGATGTGGGGTATGGCAGCGAAGGAATGCGTCAATGGGTGGTACGTTTCTGGGAAGACCCATGGTTTAGGCAGCTTATCGGGCGACGTTGGGTACAGGCTGTGGAGGACGGATTGGAGGAATTCATGTTGGCGAAGGTGGATAGCTTGGCCACCCTACTCGATGCCTCGCAGCAGTTGAACTTCCAACGTTGGGGCATCAATCAGAAGGTGCTACGCGAACGAGTGCTCTACTCCACCTACGGGGAATACGTCGGAGACCTCCGGAAGTACGTCACCCGCCACCTGGCCTACCTGACCGAAGTGCTCAGCGAGTACGTGCCGAAAGAGCCGGAACCCAAGATACCAGACTTCGATGCGGACACGCTGGTGTACTATGCCATTGCGAACGTCGGTTCGGGCACCGTCATCGACCTGAGCAGCAACAACGACGAAGTGTGTGCCAACCGCAGCAACGCGTCGAGCGAAAGCCAGCAATGGCGCATCTGGCCCTTGTCCAACGGATACATGTTCATCGAGAACCGCATGACGGGACGCGCACTCTGCGACCCGACCGAGGGGAACCCCACGGCCACCACGCTGGTGGGGACGCGCCTCGTGACGGCCGCCCCAGACTCGACCGACAGTCGTCAGCAGTGGGACCTCGTCAGCCAGGGTAACGGTCGCTTCAACCTCATCAACCGCTTCAGCGAGCACGGTGCCAACCTGAGCGGCGGCGGTGCATCGGACGGAACACCCATTCTCAGTTACACGAGCGACAACCGCAACGGAGCATCGAACAATCGTATGTGGCGCATCGAGGCCGTCGGCGAAGTTCCGAACGGCATCGAGGACGTGACCTTGCCGGAAGAACTGGACTATGCCCTGGCCTACGACCCGTCGGGCGACCGTCTCCACTTTGGCAGCGACGACCCGTCTCTACTGACCTTCTCCGTACGCCTCTACGACCGCAGCGGTCGGCTCCTCCGCACCTTCCGCGCCTCCGACGGTTGCAGTCTGTCGGGACTGCCCCGCGGCCTCTACATCGTCTCGTGGCAGGTCGGCGGACGCCCACGTAGCATTAAGTTCGTGAAATAACGGCAGTCCCCGCCGGCTCACATTTGCCGACGGGGACTATTATTTATATATCAAACCTTGGCATCTCACCCGCCAAGCACCCTTATTGCCGTTTCTGGGCCTCTTCGTATTTAATCTGCCAATAAGCAGCCCGCTGCGGGTCCTTCTTGGTGCCTGTTCCTGTGGAGTACATATATTCCAGTTGGCGGTATGCCTCCACTACCTCCTTCTCGCCAGCCTTCAGCATCCATTCAAAGCCTTTTGTATAGTTTTTTGCGACACCATGTCCCATACAATACATGAGTCCCAAACGATACATCCCCATGTATTCTTCTTTCTCGATGGCCTTGTTGTAGCATTCCATCGCCTTATTGTAGTCCTTGGGAGTACCTAATCCATACTCGTAGGCATAGCCCAGGTGACATAAGGCATGTGCGTAGTCGTGTTCCACTGATTTCTTGTACCATGCGAAAGCCTGTTCATGATTTTTCTCCACACCTTCTCCGTTTCCGTACATACTCCCGACCCAGTCTTCGGCATTGGGGTCGCCCTGTTCTGCCGCCTTCAGGAACCATTCAAAAGCCCTTTTCTGGTCACGGACAACATAGGTCCCCCTGTAGTACCAGATGGCAAGTTGCACCTGGCTACCCACATACCCCTCCTTGGCCGACTCAGAGAGCAGGGTATAAGCCTCCTTCAGGTTTCCCTCCTGCTTCAGGCGCATTGCTTTGTTATAAGCCTGTTCGGGGGAGAGTTTCATTTCCTTGTCCAACCATTCTATGTAGTCGGCCAGAAGTTTCTCCCCAATACCCTCCATCTTCTCCTTGGTAATTGTACCTATCACGTCAGAGGCAGCATTCATCGAATGCTTATAGGAAGGCATAGAGGCAATTTTTATGCCAACTTTCAAGTCCTCCTCGGTCCACTTCTTGCAAAAGGAGTTCAGCATCGTATTTCGCATATCCTGACGGACGGTGTTCATGATGCTTTTCAAGATGTTCTTTGATACGTTGTTTGTCGTAGCCAACTCCATAACTTTACCTGCTATCATGTCAAACTGGGATTCCATTCCAATTTCATCATAATATTGGTTGAAGAGTTTGATATACTCTTTAGAGATACCTTTGACGGGTTTCACGGTTTTTGGGCTTTGTCCCAGCATGAGCAAAACAAGGTTTTCCTTCATTCTTTGAGAGAATTGTGCTCTCTCCTTTTCGTCTAAGTTTTGACTATTATTCATCTTCATGAAGCGTTTTCCCTCAGGTGTCTGGTATAGGGTCGCCAGTTCCTTCAGTTCTGCCTCTGTCACGTTCTTCTGGAAGGCGGGAATGAGCCAGTCATCCATGAAGACATCCATAAGCCTCTCCTGTGAATACTTTCTTATCAGCCGCTCCGACTCCGCTTCGTCGAACGGCTCCATCTTTAGCTTGTTAACTTCAGTCAACGCAGGTTCCATTTTTGCCAACATGCCGAAAGGCTTTGTGTCCGCCTTCTTCAGATGCGCCTTTACCGCTTCACGGTACGAGTCCTGTGCCATGCCGTTCAAACCGCACATGAGCAGGGCGATGGATAGAATAAATGCTTTTGTTTTCATTAGTTGCTTGTAAAGAATACCTTTTTTCATTTCTTCTTTATTTAGTTGTTAGTAAAATAATCATGCAGCAGGGGAAGGGCACAAAGAATGGCGTGGTCACTCTTATGCACTTACCTGAGGGGCAGACGTAGGATTGGAACCCCTAACAACGTATAAGAATGCTCCACGCCATAGCGTGTGCGCATAGGAGCCATATACGTTGTCAGGAAATGCTGTCGCAGCCTTCCCCTCTTGCTCTTAGATCGAACTATTCCAAACAGATTTCCTACGTCTTTTCGGTAAGTGCGAAATAATAAGCTTATGCATCTGTGGTCCGGGATTTCTCCCCCGAAACCGCCACAAAGTTAAGGATAAATTTCTGACCGTCCAAGAGAAATACCGAAAATATGCCTCCCGAGGGTAAGGGACGAAAGTAAGAGACACACGGATTCATGCAATGTCTGACGCGGGAGAACGGGGAATTATCGCCCCGACAATGTAACGTCTGAGGCCGAATCATGCATTCTTTTAGTGACAAGACGCGCGTCTTGTTCGTGTAAGACGCACGTCTTATCGCGTTAAGACGCGCGTCTTGCATTGATAGGACGCGCGTCTTGTTTGTAAAAGATAGGCGTTTTATCATCATATCTATGTATTGTGTGGCACGAAAGTATGTATCGAGGGGGTCCAACAAATGTATTGCCCAGGGCAAAAGGTAGGGGTAATCGGCTTGCCGCTTCGCTTGTCGAAGAAAAATCAAACGAAATTTGCTTTTTCCCTCGCTTAATCGCACTCTGACGCTACGCGTCGAAGATACTCACGCTCGGATTTCCTCAAATAAATTTGGGAAATCGCTCGCTTAATCGTATCTTTGTAGAGAAAAAGGTACAATTATGGAGAAAATAGATAAACTGGACAAGCAAATACTGGAGATTATCTCCACCAACGCACGCATCCCGTTCAAGGACGTGGCTGCGGAATGCGGAGTGAGCCGCGCCGCCATTCACCAACGCGTGCAGAGGCTCATCGACATGGGAGTCATCGTCGGGTCGGGCTACCACCTGAACCCCGACAGCCTGGGCTACACGACCTGCTCCTTCGTGGGCATACGGCTGGAGCGCGGTAACATGTACCGGCAGGTGTGCGAAGCCTTTGCCGACATACCGGAAATCGTGGAATGCCACTTCACCACTGGCCCCTACACGATGATGGTCAAACTTTATGCCCGCGACAATGTCCACCTGATGGACTTGCTGAACAACCGCATCCAGGAGGTGCCCGGGGTGATTTCGACCGAAACGCTCATCTCGCTGGACCAGGGCATCAAGAAAGAAGTGCCCATCGGGGGGATGTGAGGTTGTGAGGTTGTGAGGTTGTGAGGTTTTGAGGTTGTGAGGTTTTGAGGTTGTGAGGTTGTGAGGTTGTGAGGCTGTAAACAAGAGAAATATACCAAATAAATATGACTGACATACAAAAGACATACGACGAATGGCACATGTCATTCCCTTCCTACCAGCGCCAGCCGGTGATTGGCATCACGGGCAACTTCGGCGAACGGGGCTGCGAACTGGCCGAGGGCTACTTCCGCTCCGTACTGGAGGCTGGCGGCACCCCCGTCATCATCCCCCCCTTTGAGGACAAGGATGCACTGGTGAACACGCTCGACCACCTCGACGGGCTCTTGCTCTCGGGCGGTGGCGACATCAACCCCCTCCTTCTCGGTGAGGAGCCATCCCCCCGACTGGGAGGCATCAATCCGCGCCGCGACGTACCCGAATTGCTGTTGGTGCGTCTGGCCTACAATCGTCAGTTACCCATCCTGGGCATCTGCCGTGGCTGTCAGGTGCTGGCTGCGGCGCTGGGCGGAAGCGTGCATCAGGACATCCAGGAGGGAATGCCCGAGGCTAAACTCATCAAGCACAGTCAGGACCTGCCGCGCGAATATGCCTCGCACAGCGTCCGCACGGAAGAGGGCAGCCTGCTTCGCAACATCATGCAGGAGGAGACTCTGGCCGTCAATTCCTTCCACCACCAGGCGGTACGCGAGGCCGGGCCGCACCTGCGAGTTTCGGCCACCGCACCGGACGGGGTCATCGAAGCCGTGGAGAGTTGCGAGCACAAGAGCCTCCTCGGCGTGCAGTGGCACCCGGAGTGCTTCGTCCTGCGCGGCGACCGCTCCATGATGCCCCTGTTCCAGTGGCTCGTGGCCGAGGCTCAGTCCTTCCGCGAGGCGGTGCGGCTGCACCAGCGCATCCTGACGCTCGACAGCCATTGCGACACCCCCATGAAGAGCGAGATGGGCACCAACTTCCGCCATCGCGACCCGCAGTTGCTCGTCGACCTGCACAAGATGACCGAAGGCCACCTGGATTCCACCATCATGGTGGCCTACATCCCGCAAGGTGTGCGCAACGAGGAGGCCTACGAGAGCGTGCGGCAACTGACCGAACGCCGCTTGAACTACATCAAGTGGCTGGCCGAGACCAACCGGAAACACATCGGGCTGGCACTGACGCCCAACGACCTCTACTGGCAGAAGCGTCGTGGACGTAAGGCCCTGATGATGGGCATCGAGAACGGCTACGCCATCGGGCGCGACCTCTCGCTCATCGAGTACTTCCGCCAGCGCGGCGTGGTCTACATGACGCTCTGCCACAACGGCGACAACGACATCTGCGACTCGGCTCGCGGAAACGGCGAGCACGGCGGACTGAGCCGGTTCGGGCGCGAAGTGATACAGGAAATGAACCGCGTGGGCATGATGGTGGACCTGAGCCATGCCGCCGAGTCCAGTTTCTGGCAGGCACTGGAAGTGAGCGAAACGCCCATCGTGTGCAGCCACTCCAGTTGCCGCGCCCTGTGCGACCACCCGCGCAACCTCACCGACGAACAGATGCGTGCCCTGGCCGAACGGGGCGGCGTCATGCAGGTGACGCTCTACAACGGATTCCTGCGCACCGACGGACAGGCCACCGTGGCCGATGCCGTCCGGCACATCAACCATGCCGTGGAGGTGATGGGCATCGAACATGTGGGCATCGGCAGCGACTTCGACGGAGACGGCGGAGTGCCTGGCGTGGCCTCGGCAAGCGAACTCATCAACCTCACCCGCCTGCTGCGCAAGGAAGGCTACACCGCCGACCAGTTGCGTCTGCTCTGGGGCGAGAACTTCCTCAGGGTCATGAGAGAGGTGCAAAGACCCACCCAGCCCCTCTCTTAAAGGAAGGGGGATGTTATCTAACGACACCATACCTTATATATATAGTATAATGACGAACAGATTCTCTATCCACACCATGTTCCCTCCCCTAAAGGGAGGGGCAGTGTGGGTCTTCCTATTGCTGCTGTTGGCCAGTTGCGGCGGTCGCACGACAAACAGCGGCACGCAACGCGACACCATCCCCATGCAGCCGTGCCCAGCGTTTGTGGCTGAAAACGCAATGGCCACCATCGAGGCTCAGTGCCAGTTAGGTCCCCGAGTGCCTGGGACGCAAGCCTGGAAGGCCTGCGGCGACAGCATCGTGGCCTGGTTCACGGGCCTCGGCCTCACCGTCACCGAACAGCAGACCACCGTCAAGATGTACGACGGCACGGACTATCCCTGTCGCAACATCACGGCCAGCCTCAACCCCGACAACCGCGACCGCATCCTGCTCTGTGCCCACTGGGATTCGCGTCCCTGGGCTGACAACGACCCCGACGAGGCGAACCACAAGAAGCCCGTCCTGGCAGCCAACGACGGAGCCAGTGGCGTGGCCGTCATGCTGGAACTGGCTCGCATCCTCTCCGCAGCCGACTCCATACGGACGGGCATCGACTTCGTGTGCTTCGATGCCGAGGATGCCGGTCATCCCCAGTGGGACGACAAGGAGTATGCGACGGAAACGAGTGAGGGCGGTTGGTGCCTCGGTTCCCGCTATTGGTCGGGACAGGCATCTGCCCAGAACTATCAGGCCCGCTTCGGCATCCTCTTCGACATGGTGGGCGGCCGTGGCAGCACGTTCTCTCGCGAGGGCTACTCCCTGCAATACGCCCAGCCCGTGGTCGACATGCTTTGGCACATCGCCCAGCAGATTGGCTACGGCCACTATTTCCCACTGAAGGAAGGCGGCTACATCACTGACGACCACGTCAATGTCAACCAGATTGCCCGCGTGCCGTGCATCGACATTGTCCCTTACCACACCGACGGCCCCAGTTCGTTCGGCCCCACGTGGCACACCGTCAGCGACACCCCCGAGAACATCGACCCCAATGTGCTTGAGGCCGTGGGCCAAAGCGTCCTGCAACTCATCTATAATGATTCAAAGTAAGGTTATGAGGTTATAAGGTTGTAAGGTCGTAAGGTCGCTACGCTTGTAAGGTTGACCTCAAAACCTCAGAACCTCAGAACCTCAAAACCTCATAACCTCAAAACCTCAAAACCTCAAAAAAATGACCATCAACGAAATACAAGACGAAATCATTGAAGAGTTCACGGAACTCGACGACTGGATGGACCGCTACCAGCTGCTCATCGACATGGGCAGCGACCAGCCGGCCCTGCCTGAGAAATACAAGACGGAACAAAACCTCATCGACGGTTGCCAGAGCCGCGTGTGGCTACAGGCCGACCTTGTGGACGGTCGCGTCCACTTCCAGGCCGAGAGCGACGCCCTCATCGTGAAAGGCATTGTCACCCTCCTCCTCCGTGTGCTCAACGACCAGACACCCGAAGACATACTCTCCGCCGACCTTTATTTCATCGAGCGCATCGGCCTGCGCGAGCACCTTTCCCCCACCCGCTCCAACGGTCTGCTGGCCATGCTCAAGCAGATGAAGATGTACGCACTGGCGTTCTCTACCAAAATGTAACTCCAAGATATGTTTTATAAGCTAATCGAAAAGAAACGTAACGAATGGCTGACATCTGAGGATTGCACCATCAAGGAATTGTTGCAGTATATTGAGCAACGGGGCATGATGCGTGATGCCCAGATGGAGGCCATCAAGACATACCTGTTTCTGAAGATAGCTTGCAAGAACCAGCCCTTGTGGCGGCTCTTTGTCGATGGTGCGTTCAACGACACCAACATCGGTCAGGTGGAACTGACAGAGACAGCCCGCCAAATATTTGGTGCCAACAAGGCCGCTGTGGCTTTGTTCCAGTATTCGCGCCTACACGATAAGAAAAGTAAGCAGTTGGCTCCTGAGTTGGAGCAATATATCAAGCAGCATGCCGATGAAATAGACTATGAGGCCACATTTCAGAAGATATTCTACGGAGTCACCTATACTGATTACCTCTTTAGTCTGCCTATGGGAGCCGGAAAGACTTATCTGATGGCAGCATTCATCTATCTCGACCTCTACTTTGCTCAAAATGAACCTGATAATCCTGCCTTTGCCCACAACTTCATGGTAATGGCACCGTCGGGCTTGAAGTCCTCAATCATTCCTAGTCTGAAGCATATCAAGGAGTTTGACCCTTCGTGGATTATCCCTGAGCCGTCGGCCACAGAATTGCGCCGACTAATCAAGTTCGAGATACTGGATGAACAGAAAACAGCTAATAAGAGCAACCGTATCAAGAACCCCAATGCCCAGAAAATCAACAATCACCAGCCTTTCGAAGACTTGAGGGGATTGGTGGCTATCACCAATGCAGAAAAAGTCATCCTCGACCGTCTGTCAAATAATCAAGATCCGTCGCTCTTCTCGGAAGAAGAGTTAAAGCGTATGGCATTGGCCAACGAGTTACGAGAACTCATAGGTTCCATTCCTCATCTTGCTGTTTATATCGACGAGGTGCACCATGCTGCTGACGGTGAAATCAAGCTCCGTCAGGTGGTAAACAAATGGACGGAGAAGCATACATTTAACTCTGTGCTTGGTTTCTCTGGCACACCTTATCTGGATAGCGTAGAACCGCTGAAGATATCAGATGCGCTGACCATCAAGAATACCGACCTTGCCAACGTGGTGTATTATTATCCATTGGTAGATGGCATCGGCAACTTTCTGAAGAATCCCGATGTGAAGTTTGAGGATAATGACACCCAGACCATCGTCACCAATGGTGTACATGAGTTCCTTGACAAGTATCGGGACACAGTGTATGCCAACGGAACTTGTGCCAAACTTGCCATCTACTGCGGTCAGATTGAGACGCTCGAAGAAATCATCTACCCATTGGTTTCAGAGATAGTAGCAACCTACGGACTGAACCCCACAGACACCATCCTGCCTTATCACGGTGGCAATAAGCAGTACCCTCAACATGAAGGTTCTGAGACAGCGTTTGCCTCGCTCGACACTTCTATTTCAAAATACAAAATTGTACTTCTTGTACAGATTGGCAAGGAGGGCTGGGACTGCAAAAGCCTGACGGGTGTTATCCTGCCGCAAAAGGGAGTCTGTCCCACGAACATGGTGCTCCAGACCTCTTGTCGCTGTCTGCGTCAGGTAACAAAGAACAGTCAGGAAACGGCCCTAATCTGGCTCAACAAATTCAATGCAGAGAAACTGAACCGCCAGTTGCAACAACAGCAGAATATCACGCTGAAAGAGTTTGGAGGAAAGTCGAACTTGGAACCAACACTGATAGATCGCTTCTCACGTATGGAGCACATGCAGGTGCCAGCAATAGACTTCTACCAACTGAAGGTCAGCTACGAAACCCTCATCATCGACGATGCCAACAACCCTGCCCTGCGATTACAAAACGAGGAAATCCTGGCTTTGGCAGACATCTCCCTGATTCATCAGCAGGATATGGAAGGCAATCTGATTGCTTCCGTTGAGCAGGAAAGCAAAGAAGAGGTGCGCACATCCTTCCGCTGGTGGCTCCACCAGATAGCCAAGGAGAGCTTCGGCATGGTAACGGTGGCCGACTTGAAAAAGTGCGAAGCAGAGTTACAGCCCATCTTCGCTATGATTACCACGGAGAAGGATGGCGTGTTGATAGAGAACGGGAAATACAATCATCAGCGCGTCCGTTCGCTTATCCGTCAGGCCTTTGCACCCAGACGGGACTTTACGACGAAAGAGGAAATACTTCCTCAACAAGCCAACCTATTGCAGATAGAGCGATTGACATCCCCTGTTGAGGATTGCGAAAAGTTCTTCCCTGACCAGTTGGCTGTACACGAGATAATAGAGTGGGACAAAAAGCCTCCTCAGCAAGATTTGACGGAAGAGCAGGAGGCTAAGATAGCTGAACTGGAGGCTTTAGGCATTGATGTGTCCACACTGCGCAATCCCAAGCCAGACGCACATCCAGAGCGTAGCCAGACCTACCATTATCTGCCTTACCGCTTCGACAGTGGTTTGGAGAGGCATTTCCTCTCTCAGGAGGTTCTGCCACTGATTAAGGGAAAGGCATTGGAAGTATATTTCAACGGCGACGATACCCTGACGGACTTTAAGATAGATTGCTACAAACGTGTTGCTGGCAATTGGCGATACATCGGCAGGTACGTCCCCGACTTCCTTTTGCTTAGCCGTAACAAGCAGAAGCAGATAGACAAGGTTATCATCATCGAGACCAAGGGCGAAGGCTTTGCTGCCAAGTTCAAAGACAGGCTCGACTTCATGTCAGAGTTCGTTAAGAAGAACAACGACAAGTTTGGCTACCAGCGTTTCGACTTTCTCTATTTAGAAGACACCATTTCCGCGGAGCAACGTCGTCAGAAGACCCTTACTGCAATCAAAGATTTCTTTAACATGTAAAATTATGGACGATAGGGGAAGCTTCATACTATATACAACGCCCGATGGAGTGTCAAAGATAGAAGTTACGCTACACGATGAAAGCGTGTGGCTGACGTTGGATCAGATGGCAGAATTGTTCCAGCGCAACAAATCTACCATCTCACGACATATTAAGAACGTCTTTGAGACGGGAGAACTAAATGCAGGTTCAACTGTTGCATTTTTTGCAACAGTTCAAACGGAAGGCAAGCGTAAGGTTGAGAGGAGCCTTGCTTTCTATAACCTCGACATGATTATCAGCGTGGGCTATCGTGTCAATTCCTACCGTGGCGTGCAATTCCGACAGTGGGCTACGATGGTGCTGAAAGAGTATATCAAGAAAGGGTTTGTACTAAATGACGAACTGCTGAAGAATGCCGGGCAAGGGAACTATTTCGATGAATTGCTTGCCCGTATTCGGGATATTCGATCATCAGAGAAAATATTCTATCGAAAGGTACTTGAGATTTATGCGCTTAGTATTGATTATGACCCACGTGTGGAAATGACCAAACAGTTTTTTGCTACAGTCCAGAACAAAATGCACTATGCCGTGCATGGACACACAGCAGCAGAGATAGTCTATGACCGTGCCAATGCAGCTAAGGACTTTATGGGACTTACCACATGGACGGGAATGATGCCAAAACGGGCTGATGCTGAGTTTGCCAAGAATTATCTCAACGAAGAAGAGATTGACACGCTGAACCGTATTGTCAACCTCTATATTGACTATGCAGAACTGCGTGCCAAAGACCACAAACCTATGTATATGCGCGACTGGATTCAGAAACTGGACGATTTCCTTCGTCTGTCGGACAAGGAAATTTTAACCCACGCAGGTTCCATCTCTGCCAAGTTAGCCAAGGAAAAGGCTGATGCTGAATACGATAAATTCAAAGAGCGGACACAGAACGAATTGACTCCCGTAGAGATTCACTTCATAGAGAACTTTGAGAGAGAGCAGAAAAGAATACAAGACAATAATAAGAAGAAATCATAAGGGCCATGGCTATAAAATATGTTCCCTATTTCCCCAATACGCTTGAAGGACAAGCCATATTAGACAATTTTGTCCGCACCAAGCGCGTGCTGCGCTATCGTGACAACGACCAGGTTATAGAGCGAGTGCAGCGTGGTATGCCCCTCTACGAGATGGAGTTGAAAGAGCAGATTCTTGCCAAGCAAGCCAGCGGAGCTGGAGCGGGTCAGAATCCAAACAATTTGGTGATTCGCGGCGAATGCCTTTCGGCTTGTGCCTATCTCAAGGACAAGGGCATTCAGGTTGACCTAGTTTATATCGACCCACCCTTTGCCAGTGGGGCCGACTATGCCAAGAAGGTGTATATTCGTCGCAATCCAAAGGCAGCTGCAGCGATTGCTCAGGCGGAAAGTGAACTCGACATTGAAGAGCTGAAAACTTTCGAGGAAAAGATGTACGGTGACGTATGGGACAAGGAGCGTTACCTGAACTGGATGTACGAGAACCTGATGGCCATCAAGAGCATCATGAGCGACGAGGCAAGTATCTATGTGCATCTGGATTATCATATAGGGCATTACGTAAAAATCTTGATGGACGAGATATTTGGAGAGGAGAATTTTAGGAATGAAATAACGTGGAATAGTACGGCTTCCCATAACGATGCCACAACTTCATATAGTGAAATAACTCAATGTATATTCTTTTATTCTAAAAATGAAAAGAATACATTCAATATACAATATGTTCCTTATTCTGAAGAATATATTGATAGCGAATGGACTAAGGCTCCTTCTGGTCGTTACTACAAATTTGAGAATATGCTTGACCCTCAGGGGAAAATGGATGCATATGATTTTCATGGAACAGTTGCAAGATGGCGTACTACTCCTGAAAAATTTGAAGAATTATGGAATGCGCCACAAACAGAGGTACCCAATAGTCATGGACGGATTCGTTTAGGAAGGAATGGAAAGCCAATAAAACGTTGTCGAATTGTTTTTATGGATGAACTCCCTGGCGTTCCGGTGAGTGACAATTGGACTGATATTGCATATGTTGCAGGTAGGGCGAAAGAAAATGCAAATTATGCCACTCAGAAGCCCGAAGCTTTATTGGAACGCATTATCAAGGCCAGTTCAAATGAGGGAATGCTCGTGGCCGATTTCTTTGGTGGCAGTGGTGTGACAGCTGCTGTAGCCAACAAGTTAGGCCGTCGCTTCATCCACTGCGACATTGGCATCAACAGCATTCAGACAGCAAGAGATCGCCTGCTGGCCGACAAAGCAGAGTTTGAAGTATTGGAAGTAAAAGACGGTGTGTCTCTCTATCGCAATCCAGTTCAGACGATGGACAAATTGAAAAGTCTGATTAAGGGTCTCCGCAATGAGGATGCGTTAGATAAGTTCTGGGAAGGCAGCATCGTAGATACCCAGCACGGCATGATGCCCGTCTATCTTCCCAACCTGATGGACAGCTCCACGCGCCTGCTCGATAAGGTGCTCATGAATCGCATCATCCGCGAAGCCTTGCCCGACCTGCCAGAAGACACCAAACGCGTCATCGTCTATTACATTGACATTACAGACCGCAAGGAGATAGAACAGTTTATCAAGGAGCAAAACAACCAGACCACCATCGAAATAGAACTGCGTGACCTGAAGCAGGTGCTGGACGAGGTGGTAGTGGAAGACGAAGCTGAGTGGGAAGTCATGGAAACCCAAGATAATCTATTCAAAGGGTGGAAGATAGAACTGAAAAGTTTCCACAGCGACCGTGTGCTGCGCAAGATAGAAGAAGTAAACCTAAAGGGACAACAGCTGTCCCTTGCTAAGGGCAAGGCTTTCAAACCCATTGAGATTAGCGACGAAGGATTGGAGACCATCGAGTGGATCAGCCTTGACTGCTCCACTGCCAACCAGCAAGCCCCCTGGCACAGTGATGCCGAAGTGAAGATTGACCGTCTGGGCTACGTTATCCTCAATGGCAAAAAGACCCAAGATTTCTGGGATGCCACAATTAAGTGCGACCAGAAGCCCCTCCGCATGAAAATCCGCAACATCTGCGGCGACGAAACAACCTACGTACTATGAACATAGGCAACGTACACTTCGACACGCCCTGCCCCGTCTTCCTGGCTCCGATGGAGGACGTGACGGACATCGGTTTCCGCCTGCTCTGCAAGCAGATGGGGGCCGACCTTGTGTATAGCGAATTTGTGTCGAGCGACGCCCTGGTGCGCGGCGTGAACCGCACGATTGAGAAACTGGAGGTGTCGGACGACGAACGTCCCGTGGCCATACAGATTTACGGACGGTTCGTGGAGGCCATGCGCGATGCGGCGCGAATCGTGGTGGAACAGGCCCATCCCGACATCCTGGACATCAACTTCGGCTGCCCCGTGAAGCGCGTGGCCGGCAAGGGTGCCGGAGCCGGCATGTTGCAGAACATCCCCCTGATGCTGGAGATGACACGCGCCGTGGTGGATGCCGTGCCGGGGACACCCGTCACCGTCAAGACCCGCCTCGGCTGGGACCAAGAGCATCGCATCATTACCACCCTGGCCGAACAGCTGCAGGACTGCGGCATCCAGGCACTGACCATCCACGGCCGCACCCGCTCGCAGATGTACACCGGCGAGGCCGACTGGACACTCATCGGTGAGGTGAAGCGCAACCCGCGCATCCACATCCCCATCATCGGCAACGGCGACATCACCACCCCGGAACGCGCCAAAGAGTGTTTTGAGAAGTACGGCGTGGATGCCATCATGGTGGGCCGTGCCACCTTCGGACGGCCCTGGATATTCCGTGAGATAAAAAGACTCACCCCCAACCCCTCTCTTGTAGAGAGGGGAGCATATACTGATGAACTCCCACTTACTCCTGAGTGGAAACTCAATGTGCTGAAGCAGCAGGTGCTCGTCAGCGTGGAGCGTCTGGGTGAATACCGCGGCATACTGCATAGCCGTCGCCACTTGGCCGCCTCGCCCCTGTTCAAGGGCATCCCCAACTTCCGCGAGACACGTATCAAGATGCTCCGTGCCGAAACCGTGAGCGAACTTTTTGACATAATGGAACAGACAAAAGATTTGATTTGCTAAATGAATCCTCCTACCTCTCACCTCCTACCTCCTACCTCCTACCCTTTACTTCCCGCCTCATTTGAGGTCATGGCCCCCGTGGGCTCGCCCGAGTCGCTGGCTGCAGCCCTGCGTGCCGGGGCCGACAGCATCTACTTCGGCATCGAGCGGCTGAACATGCGTGCCCATTCGGCTTCGACGTTCACCGTCGATGACCTTCGTCGCATAGCCCGCGAGTGTAGGACCTTCGGGGTGAAGAGCTACCTCACGGTCAATACCATTATCTATAATGACGACATTGCCCTGATGCACGAGATTCTGGACGCAGCCAAGGCGGCACAGATATCGGCCATCATCGCCTCCGACGTGGCTGTGATGACTTATTGCCGACAGATTGGCCTTGAAGTGCATCTCTCCACGCAACTCAACATTTCCAACATCGAAGCCCTGCGCTTCTATGCCCAGTTTGCCGATGTCGTGGTGCTGGCCCGTGAGCTGAAGATGGAACAAGTGGCTGAAATCCATCGCCAGATAGAGGAACAGCACATCACGGGCCCCAGCGGGGAGCTGGTGCGCATCGAGATGTTCTGCCACGGGGCCCTCTGCATGGCCGTCAGTGGCAAGTGCTACCTGAGCCTCGACAACATGGGGCGCTCGGCCAACCGCGGCGAGTGTATGCAACTCTGCCGTCGCCGCTACCGGGTGACCGATGTGGAGACAGGCACCGAACTGGAGGTGGACAACAAGTACATCATGAGCCCCAAAGACCTGAAAACAATCGGTTTCATCGACAAAATGATGCATGCCGGTGTGCGTGTCTTCAAGATAGAGGGGCGTGCCCGTGGGGCCGACTATGTCGATACGACCGTGCGATGCTACAAGGAAGCCATCGCAAGCGTCCTGGACGGCACATTCTCGCCAGAGCGGGTGCAGGCGTGCGACGAACTTCTTGCGCGAGTCTTTAACCGTGGCTTCTGGGACGGCTACTATCAGGGTCAGCTCATGGGCGAGTGGACGGAGAAGCCCGGTTCCAGTGCCACGGAGAAGAAGATCTATTGCGCCAAGGGCATCCGCTACTACTCAAAACTTCAGGTCGCCGAGTTCAAGATTGAGGCCTGCGAGTTGCATCGCGGCGACCGCATCCTCGTCACCGGTCCCACCACGGGTGCACTTTATCTCACCGCTGATGAGATACGATTCGACCTCCGCCCCGTTGAGGTGGCCAAGAAGGGCTGGCACGTCAGCATCCCCGTCCCGGCCAAGGTGCGCCCGAGCGACAAGCTATTCATCGTCACGGAAGAAAGCACACATCCATCGCTTCAGGCTTAATTCCTGAAAACACGCCCCAAAACCTCCCCTCACACATCCTGCCAGACCAACAGTGTCCCCGCGCACGCATTGTGCGTGCGAATAAATGATGTACAAAAAAACGTCCGCAGACTTGCGGATATACGGACCTTTTTGTACTTTTGTCCCCAATATAATAAGACTGAATCTTATGAAAGGAAGTGCTAAAAGAGGGCAAACGTGGCTCTGGCGTGCTGTGTTTGCAATATTGGTGTCTATTGCACCCAGTTGGACTCAAAAGGTTACAGCCAGCAACGCCCCCGAGGATGCCTGGCGCTACACCGTGATGCTGAACGGCGTGAGACAACTGAAGCTGGACATGCCCGTCTATGACGAGGACGGCTACGACAGCTGGGTTGACAAGGGCTACGTCTATATCACCTGCGAGGGGAAGAAGGAGACACTCTTCTACTACAAGTCGTGGGATAAGAGCGGCACTCACCCCTCGGCCAAGTTCTACAAGGGTGTCGATGGCACCATGGTGATGACGCGCGACCGCGACTACAGCAGCATCAACGTCACCACCTCGGAGAAGGAGGCCACCATACCCATCATCTCCGGCACCGAATACGCCATCATCCACCTGACGTGGACCATCCCCTACAAGTATCGCGGCAAGACGGTGACCATCTCATGGGACATCCACAAGACGGGTAACGGCCCTGTGGGACCTGCTGGCGAAAGTTCGAAGAACATTGCCATCACGTCCAGTGAATGGAACATCACGGCTGCTCCCGACTTGGCTGTACCCGAAGTGATGGACCCCATACTGAGCTACGATGCCAACCACATTGGAACGCTGATGGCCTTCTATACGATGCCTGCCACGGGCGTGAAGCGCATCACGGCCTATTGGAAGGAGATGAACGGCAACGTGTATAATAACAAGAGCATAGAATTAGGGACAGCGAGCAGCGGCTTTGCCTACCTGCCTGCCGACCGATGCATCAAGGACTTGTATGTGCGCGCCACCTACGTCGATTCGGAGAGTGAGGAACAAACGACGGAATCAGACCCCATCGACCTGCCCACGCTACATAATCCACAGGCTATGAAAGCCTTGTTGGACAATAATGGAAAGGTGACCGTGACATGGGACATCAACCATGTCCAGTGGGGCGACATCTCCACCAGCGATGTGTGGGAACTGCAGCGCAACACCTCGGAAAAACCCGATGTGAGCAGTTCGGACTGGATGACGGTGGGCATGATAGAATACGAGGAAGGAAAATCGGAATATACCTTCACGGACTCTCTCATGCTGAACGACTATCAGGGTCACGATGTGTACTATCGTGTGCGCCGCGTGAGCACCAGCACATGGAACTGGGGACCTGGTAGTGGCTATGCTATGGCCATGCTGCCCGCCACGCTCATCTTGCCCACCTTCTCTAAGGCCAACGTTGAGCGTGCTGGCACGTGGACGGATTTGGAGCATAACGTGGAACTGCAATATGCCTTGGGTGGCCAATATGCCAATTCGCTGGAGGTGAAGGGCGTGCAATTTGCTCCCGGCGTGAATGGGGCACTGGCAACCCCTGCCGACTATCAGTTGCCTGTTGACGCGGAAGGGCGCATCGTGCTGCGCAATGCTCAGGACTGGGAAGCGCTGGTCGCGTGGGTAAACTATAAAGACAGCCGAACCGAGCACAAAGTCATCATGGCCAGCGACATCGACCTGGGCGAAAGCCACTCCATGCTGGGTAGCGGAATGCCCTTTTCTGGTGTCTTCGACGGCAACGGCCACACGCTCACTGTCCACTACGACGGAATTGACACAGAGGGTGCAGCACCTTTCACCCAAGTGGGAGATGCGACCATCAAGAACCTGCACGTGGCCGGTCTGATTAGTTCCAGCAAGAAATTTGCTGCCGGACTGGTGGGCACGACGTGGTCCTATTATACTTATAAACTCGTCATCGAAAACTGTCGTGTATCGGCTACTGTGGAGAGCACCGTCAGCGGCGATGCTTCGAACGGAGGCTTCATTGGTATGACAGGCATTCCCTTCACCATCACCGACTGCCTCTTCGACGGACAGTTGCTCGGCGAGACAAGCCACAGCACGGGCGGATACATCGGAGCCTTCGCCTCTGGAAAGAAGGGCACATTCAAGAACTGCCTGTTTGCCCCCACGGAAATCGGCACCAAGATGGACGACTGCCGCACCTTCATCCGCGAGGCACAGCCGGAGAACGTGACCTTCGAAAACTGCTACTACATCACCCCCTACGACGGGCGCAAGTACGACAGCCAGGGGCGCTTCGTCATCTACAACTCGGAGGACTGGGATTCCTTCATCAAGCTGGTGGAGGAAGCCGGCGGCAACAAGGAAATCAACGCCATCATGGGAGCCGATGTCTCCACGATATATGCCGCAGGCTACCGGAGCAATGTGCCCTACTATGGCACCTTCGACGGCAACGGGCACACGCTGACCGTAGATATCAGCGGTGGCTCCTTGTCATTCACCGCTCCGTTCATCTATACGAAAAACGCCACCATCAAGAACCTCAACGTCAAGGGCTCCGTCCGTGGTGCCATCCACTCCGCAGGCCTGGTGGGCAGTCCTCAGGGCAGTACACTCGACATCGAGAATTGCCATGTCTCTACCAATGTGATAACCTCCGACCATTATGCCGGAGGTATCATCGGACACGGACATTCGGTGAAGAACACCATCCGCAACTGTCTGTTTGACGGCAGTATCACAGCCAATGAATTTAATGTAACCTCATACGTCGGTGCCTTTATGGGTTGGGAAGATGGTGGCACGAGCAACACTGTACAGAACAATCTGGAACATGCCACCTACACTAACTTCAACCACGAAGGCCTCAACTATAACGCTAAAAACAGTGGAACGGTGTGGGGCGGTACGAACAACTGGCACTTCAAGGACTGGGGCGAGGGCAACAAAGCCAGCAGCCTAAGCACCGATAATTTGGTTTCCAACCTGGGCAGTGCCAACTGGCTGGCCAGCGGCAATATGGTACTCCCCAAGCAAACCCTATCGCAAGTAGGTCAAGGCTTCAATGCCAGCGACTTTTCGGTGGCCGCACTGGACAGCACCTTAGGCAATGGGTGGATACAAATGGGCAGTCTTGTAGTTCCTATGATGGCTACTTCCACAGAGCCCGAGCACCAGAGCATCGTATGGGACGATCGCGCCCAAGTGATAGTGAATGTGGATAAGAAAGTAGGTGAAGAAGTGCGCTACGTCGAGAAACGAAAGGTGACGAAGGAGGAAAACCAAAAGGGTGCGCTGCAGATGAATCTCTGCACCTCGTGTGTTGACCACGACTTCCGTCTATTGGTTGAAAAGGGAGATTCCAAACTGCCGTTGTTCTCTACCAACGAACAGGGAGTCAGCGTCATGAAAAAGGAAACTGGCGACTTGGCACTCTACGAGTTCGACAACAATGTCAAACTCTCCGAGGCCAAAGCCGATACCTTGCAACAGGGCGTATCGCTGTCGTGGGAGATTTCCCGTGGTGTTGCTGACTACTACCGCATCCTGCGCGCCGATAAAATGCAGCCCGACAAGGTAGATACACTGAAAACCGACTACGTTCAAACAGCCTATATCGATCAAACCGCTAAGGTGCAGCACAACTACATCTACACCATCGAAGGTGTAACCCAGTGCGAAGGCGACCACATTAGTACCGTCACCACTGAGGGATGTCGCATTCCGACGGGTACCGTACGAGGCTATGTACGACTGTCCAATGGCATCGGATTGCCAGGCATTGAGGTGACAGCCACTCCCGAAAGCGGCATCATTGGCGGTGTGAAAAAGACCGTCAAGACCGACGAGTCGGGTTACTTTGAGATTGACAGCCTCAAATATCAACTACGAGGCAAATACTCCCTCTCCACCAATGGTATAGGGCGCGACCAGAGCATAACCTTCGACGAGGACTACAACCTCTTTACCAACATCAACTTCTATCAGGAAACCTACTACACCTTCTCGGGCTACGTGCTTTACGAAGGCTCGAGCATTCCCGTAGGCGGTGTGCAGTTCCTGCGTGACGGCAAACCCGTGATTGACGCTTCAGGCAATCCCGTGAGCACAACCCCGCAAGGTGCCTTCGAGATAAGTGTGCCTGAGGGAACCCACACCATTCAGGTGATGAAGGAGGGTCATGTGTTCGAGAACGATGGCTACTACATCGACCTTGACAAACTGGAGGGCGACCAGCGCGAACATGACTGGCAGAAAGACCTTAGCGGCATCTACTTGTGGGACAAGACAAAGGTAACGTTGCAAGGTCGCGTAGTGGGCGGTAACGACCAAGGCCAGCTGGAATTGGGCAAGTCACTTTCGAAGAACAACTTGGGCGATGACCTGACCATCATCATGCAATTGGAAGGCGACAACACTTCGTGGATTGTCCGCAATCAACTTGACCCCACTGAAACGGAACGCACCTTCAAGAACGCACATGGCAGAAACGATAAGGACACCACCGAGGTGACAATGACGCGCCACCGCATCACCATTCATCCTAGCACCGTAACGGGCGAATATGAATTACCGCTATATCCCGTGAAGTACAAAGTGGTGGAAGTCTATGCCAAGGGCTACCCCACCCTGTTCCAGACAGGTATGGTGAGCGAAACCCTGGACTTGACCAACTATGCCAACGAAGCAACGGCTACCTATTCGCGCATCTACCATGCTGCTCCCACACTCGACGTATGGCAGTTCACGGGTACACAGGACAATTTCTATGGCATCAAGCAATACAAATCTACGGACAATGCGGGCACAAAAGATACTATCACGCTGTGGCAGGATGGCAAATACACCCTGGGTTATCCCGTCTTCATGGCAGAAAGTTCAGTAGCCATGTTGCTGTCGGCTCGCGAGGAATACTACAAAAACAATAGCCCGTTGGGCGAACTGGACATTGTGAACCTGCACGGTGGAAAGGTCATTGTCAACAACGGATTGGTGGCAGTGGACCAGAGCGAGGAAGTAGAACTGGACGAGGAAGGCCAAGCAACCTATGCCTTCACCCCACAGAACACCACTTTCATGCTTGAGGACGACATGGCCCTGCGCACGCTGAAGTTCACACTCATGTACGACAGCACCTATCACGATGTTGACCCAATCAATGCCTATGTTATGGCTGCCAAGGAAGTACCACAGGGCCGTCGTATCGTGGCTGGCAGCAATGCCCATGTTATAGACATCCTACGCGACCCACCAGGTAGTGCCAGTTCGGCATACATTGAGAAGGGCTCAAAAATCAGCTATTCCTACAATGCCGACTATAGTTTCCAGATGGGTGCAGAGATTACCATAGGTTTGGGTAAGGGTTCTGACTACTTTACTGGAATGTGGGTAGGTTCTGCAGCAACCGGAGGAAGTGAAGCCGGAACCACTGATAGTCACGACAACATAGCCGAACTTAGTTGGGACCTTGCCACCACATACTACAACGACTGGGAATACAACTACGAATTTACTACCAACGAACGCATCGAGACCAGCGACGGCTCGCGCAAGATTGGTGCCGACACGGATGTCTATATAGGAATAACGGAAGACATCATTGTGGAGGATGGTATTGCCGTGCGTGCGGTGAACAGTAAAACGCTGCAGCGACTGAAACCTGGAATGGGCGGAAAGTTTGAGGTGGATGGACATGAATATGAGGTTTCGGGTACTGCCAAAGTTCTGGCGCGAGGCTACGACGAAGTGAAGAAGGATTCCATCTATCTTGTACGCGACGAGGTGATGCAAGTTAAGAACAAAATTAAATCTACTTTCGCCTACTCGCAGACTTACATTTTGGACGAGCTCATCCCCAATATGATTCGCAGTCGTAACGACTTGTTGCTGGACAGCTGCACCACAATCGAGTATGCCCAGGCATTGGCCAACCAACAAAAGAGCCCTGCCTATTTGAGCACAGTTAGCCCCACTAATGAGCATTTCTCCCATCTCAACTATTACAAGAAGATTGACCCCAACAACCAAGGAAGTAAGGAATGGCCCGACGAGGTGCTTGACTTGAACAACCGTTTGACCCTGTGGGCTGGATTCATCGCTGCGAATGAGAAAGAGAAACTGGAAGCTACCGATCTGGTAAAGACCTACAACTTTGATGGACGCACCTCGGTTTCTTACAGCGAAAGCTTCTCCACCAGCGAGACCAACCACCGCTACTGGTCCATGCCATCCTCTGTAAGCCTCACGGGCGAAGATGGAATAGGTGTTGACGGCAAAGGAGGAGAGCCTGTTAAGAAGGCAAATCCAAACCAAATGTTCAACCCTCAGAAAGTTGAGTTCAAGGTGGGTGGCGTATTCTTGAGTGCCAAGATAACTCCGCTTTTCGGCTTCGACTTTAATTATGTGAATGGACAAGAGAAGGAATACTCGAAGGAAACGGGATTCACCCTATCTACCTCCTCGAAGTCGAACCTCAGCGTGTCGGTCTATCGCACCAGCATGACGGATGCCGAACGAGAAGCCCTCATAGCCCTTGGCAACGAATGTATTTTCTACAAGAATGTGGAGAATAATCTGAAAGGCATCAAGGATGGCAGCAAGGGTAGCAGCAACACAACAAGCTACATCGAGTCGGTGGCCAATGTGAAACGCTATCGCAACTTCGTTTACCGTACCAACGGCGGTGCTACGGCTTCGCCCTGGGAGGACGAGCGCAGAACCGTCTACTATAACACAGGTACCTTACTGGACCAGAAGACCATACAAATCAACAAACTGCGCATCTGGGCCAAGGAACCAAGTGTGTCGAATGTTCCCTTCGGTGAACCTGCACGCTTCACCATCTACATGACCAACGAGAGTGAAATGCCTGCCCTTGTAACCAAGGAACTTTCTTACTACTCGGAGGACACCATGAATCCGAAGGGCGCAAAGATTCTCATCGATGGCTGTCCGCTTACGGGTTCGGGTCAGAGCCTGTGGCTGGAACCGAATACCATCATTGAGAAACAGGTGGAGATATATGCCAATGCGGATTATGACTACGAAGACTTGGGTATATCGTTCTACGATCCCGAAGATGTGGACGACATACACACCGTGAACCTCTCGGCACACTTCGTGCCCTCGGCAGGCAAGATTAACATCTCGAAACCTGGTGACAAGTGGGTAGTGAACACCGAATCGGCCTACGATAAGGAAAGACAGGCTTACTACCTGCCTGTACACATCGACGGGTTCGATGTGAACTTCCCCAACTTCGACCACATTGAACTGCAGTACAAACTCTCGACGCACGGCGATAAGGATTGGGTAAATGTATGCTCATATTATCGTGATGACGAGAAGGGACGAGAACTCATGGCACTGGCTTCAGGAGAAAAGAAGTTGATGACCAATAACGGATTCATAGATGCCGACTTCTATGGCGAGGTTGACCCCATCGAGCAGTACTACGACCTGCGTGCCGTAGCCGTATGCCGTCATGGAAATGGCTATCTGACCAGTTCGTCTAATGTCCTGACGGGTATTAAGGACACGCGTCGTCCTGTTCCCTTCGGTACACCACAACCGACAGATGGTATTTTAGGCATAGGCGATGACATCAAGATTGCCTTCTCCGAACCCATCGCCGGCAATTACCTATCGCCCGTGAACAACTTCGAGGTGCTGGGTACGACGAACCAGAGCAGCATTTCGCTCTCCACAGCCATACGTTTCAACGGTGATGGTATCGCGCAATCGGTGTCGAAGCGCAACCTCTCGAACCGAGACTTCACGCTCGACCTCATGATACATCCCGACCCGAACGGAAAGGCCATGACCGTGATGTCACACGGCCTCGACGGCCACTTCATGTCTCTGGGTGTAACAGCAGACCGACGACTGACGGCCTTCGTGGACGGACATGAACTGACAAGCGATAAGACTGTCGACCTGACCGAACTGCGACAGGTTGCCTACATATTCGACGTGGACGAAGAGCAGAACACCACAAAGGTAAGTTTCTATGATGGTGAAAACATCATCGGAAGCGGTTCCTTCAAGGGCATGTACGGCGGAAACAGTTGGCTCAGTTTCGGACGCTATGCCAACTACAATACAGAATATACCTTGAATGACTGGAACCACTACGAAGGTGAAATGCTGGAGGCACGCCTTTGGAACAAAGCCATGTCGAAAGACGAACTGCAAACCTACGCCAAGAAACGCCTGACGGGTTACGAACTGGGCCTGCTCGACAACTACCCCATGAATGAGGGACATGACAAGTATGCCTACGACAAGGCTGTGGGCAGCAACGACCTGGAAATGCGCGGTGATGCCACATGGAAAGTGCCCGACGGCATCAGCCTGAAACTGGACGGCTCGGAAGGTGTGAAACTGAACGAAAGACTCTTCAAACGTGAGGATTATGAAGATTATACGCTGATGTGCTGGTTCCGTGCTACCCAAGACGGCACCCTCATAGCCAACGGTGAGGCACGGGACGAAACGGACTATAAGGACCACTTCAACATCGGACTGGAAAACGGAGCACCTTTCTTCCGTTCCGGCGGAAAGGAAATCAGCACGCACATCAACTGCGCCGACGGCAATTGGCACCATCTGGCCGTAACCGTCAACCGCTCGCGCAACGTAGGCAACATCTATGTGGACCAGAAGCTGAAGCAAACCTTCCCCGTAGATACGATTGGCGGCATCGACGGCAACAACCTCTATCTGGGTGCCACCTACACCGATGCCCACACGCCCACTAAGCTACTGAAGGGTAACATTGACGAAGTGACCATGTACGAAATGGCACTGCCCGAGAATATCCTGGGTAACTATGCCACTACGACCCCGACGGGCGAGGAGATGGGTACACTGGTCTATCTGCCCTTCAGCCGTTCCGAAGTGCAGAGCGACAACTCGCAGCGCCTCATGCCCACGGGCATCAGCCTCAAGAAGTATAAGGACAATCACGGTAATGTCGTCGCCTCGCGTCGCGACACCATCGTGTCACAGGAAATCATTGAACGGTATGCCGACCGCAGCATATATGCCCCGATGCGTAATATCGGCAAGTTGGAGAACATCAAGTTCTCCTACGTGGCCAGGGACAACGAATTGTACATCAACCTCGACGTGCCCGACTATCAGATTGAGAAGACCAATGTTTACATCACCGTCAAGGAGGTAGCCGACCTGCAAGGCAATCTGATGGCTTCGCCCATCACGATGGACCTCTATGCCTACCGCAACCCCCTGCGCTGGAAGGTGAAGCGCGCCAGCGTAGAAGCCATGTACGGCGAGGGAGCGACTGTGGACGTGGCCATTGAAAACCTGAGCGGCAAGGCGCAGGACTACACGCTGGAGGGACTGCCCTTGTGGATAACAGCCTCGCAGATGAGTGGAAAGATTGCCTCACTGGACGAAGAGACCGTCAGGTTCACCATCTCGCCCTATATCAATGTGGGGGACTACGAGGAGGTTGTCTATATCGTCGGTGAGAACGGCATCAGCGAACCGCTGCCCATCAATATCCGCATCCGTGGTGAAGAACCTGACTGGGCTGTGGATGACCAACTGAAGAAGGGTAACATGGCCATGCACATCGTGGCGCGCGTATATGTCAACGGCGAGATTTCCCACGATACGGAAGACATGCTCGTGGCTGTCGGACCTGGGCATCGTGTGATGGGCAAGGCCCACATCGATGCAGAAAACAACGAAGGTCTGGCCTACCTGACCGTCTACGGAGACCCCGATGCCGAGGCCCCCACACCTTTGCGCTTTGAACTTTACGATGCATCCTCAGGGCGCATCTATGTAGCGGAAAAGCAGAATATGGAATGGGCAGATCATTTCTTTGTTCCCGACACCATCTACTACCAAAACAATGCCGTCATGGGCACCAGCACCGACCCCGTCATTCTCTACGCGCAGTTGAAGGAAGTGCAGGCACTGAAACTGCAGGAGGGATGGAACTGGCTTTCGTTCTATGTGGAGGCAGAGGAATCCACTGTGAGCCAGTTGCTGAATGGTGCGGCCACATGGGAAGTAGGCGACGGAATAGAACTCATGGACCACAACGGCAAGCCCAACCTGCTGAACTACAAGTCTATCTATGACCGTTCGACCTACAGTAACCTTTACTATTGGGACAATGGCAACCAACCTCTGCAGTTCAATACACAGGAGATGTACCGCTTCTATGCCCAAAGGGAGAAGACGGCATACTTCTCAGGAGACTTCACGGCAGCATTTTCTGGCATCATCGTCCACCAGGGTTGGAACCGCATAGCCTATAACTGCCCCATAAACCTGCCTCTTGCAACGGCCCTGTCCGACTACACCGACGAGGCACTGGAGGGCGACATCATCAAGTCGCAAAGTGAGTTTGCCGTGCTGAACATTGATGCACAAGGAAACCGCGTATGGAAGGGCACGCTGAAGTTCATGCAAACAGGCCAAGGCTACATGCTGCGCCGGCAGGCAGAAGGCGACTTCGTATTCTTCTATCCTCAATACCTCAGTGACAACATATATCACAAGGTGAAAGAGGAGAAATTTATGCAGAAAGCAAAATTGTTCCACAACGCTACTGGCGCATCGATGAACATCATAGCCCGCGTGGAAGGTTTCAACCTGCAGGAAGGCGACCGCCTGGTGGCATTTGACGGCTACGCAACCCGAGGCAGGGTGGAGGCTGGCGACGACGACCTCTTCTTCCTCTCCATCGCCAAGGGCAAGGAAAAGGGCATCGGTTTTGCCATCGAGCGCGACGGCGAGATTGTGGCCACGGCTCCCATGCAGTTGCCATACGCCGACAATGACGTGAAAGGTACGCTGGACGAGCCTACAACCATCAAATTCATTCCGACGGACGGCACTGCCGACGAAGGTTGGTACGACCTCAGCGGACGTAAACTCGCAGGACAGCCCCAGCAGAAGGGTGTTTACATCCACAACGGACAAAAGGTAACAATAAAAGAATGAGAATCATTATGATTGGCATCTGCTAAAAGAGCCTCAATGGGGGGGCTGTAGCCCCGTCCCGGCCAAGGTACGCCCGAGCGACAAGCTACGCATCGTCACGGAATCAGAACAGCTACAGATATCGGGCTGTGAGAGACTCCTGACAGCGAGTAAGTTCCTCGGGCGTACCTTGGAAGATGACGCGCCCACCCTGCTCGCCCGCACCAGGACCGAGTTCCACCACATAGTCGGCGGCACGAATGACATCGGTGTTGTGCTCAATGACGTAGACCGTATTCCCACGCTCCGCCACCATGCGGCGGAAGAGTTGGACAATGCGGTTGACATCCTTGGCATGAAGGCCGTCGGTGGGTTCGTCAATGATGAAGATTCTTCCTTCCTCGCCCAGCATGGAAGCCATTTTCAGACGTCGCAGTTCACCGCCGGAGAGGGTGGAAAGGGCTTGGTTGAGGTGGAGATAACCCAGCCCGACATCCATCATCGGCTGCAACTTTTCGGCAATGGGTGTCCCCTGGAACACCTCAATGGCACGACGCACCGAAAAGTCCATGACCTGAGCAATGTTAAACGACTCACCAACAGACTCTATCTTGTACTTTAGCACCTCGGACGAATAGCGCAGTCCGTGGCACGCCTCACACGGGGTCTCGATGTTGTCCATGAAGGCCATTTCCGCCACCACGACGCCCTTACCTCCGCACACGGGGCAGGCTCCCTTGCCGTTGAAAGCAAAGTCGGTTTCCTTCTTCTTATATTTACGCGCGAAGAGTTTGCGGATGTCGCCGGCCACGTCCATGTAGGTGGCTGGGGTGGAACGCAAACTTACGCCAATGTCTTTCTGACTTATGTATATCAACTGAGAAGGCTGCCCCGCATTCGTTGAATCGAGCCGGGACCATTCGCTTCTCAGGCTTTCCATGAGCGAGCTCTTGCCACTGCCCGCCACGCCACAGATGACGCACAAGCTCCCCATGGGCAGGTCGATGGAGATGTCCTGCAAGTTGTGGAGAGTGGCATGGCGCAAAGACAGAGACCTTTCTCCCCCAGCAGACTCTCCCCCAGCCCCTCCCTGTGAGGGAGGGGGGCAATTGCTTTTGCGATTCAGGTGGAGAGCGCATCCACTCCCCTCCCTCGCAGGGAGGGACTGGGGGAGAGTCTGCTGAATGAGGGAGGCCCTTCTCAGGCATCGTCCGGTATCCGTATCGCTCTGCAAAAGTTCGTCGTAGGTGCCCTCGAAGACAATGTGCCCCCCGTCGCTGCCGGGACCGGGTCCCATGTCCACGATGTGGTCGGCCATGCGAATCATCTCGCGGTGGTGCTCCACGATGAGCACCGTGTTGCCCGCATCGCGCAGTCGACGCACGGAGTGCTTCATCAACTCAATGTCGTGGTTGTGAAGTCCTGTGCTGGGTTCGTCCAGAATGTAAAGTACGTCGGACAGGCTGGAATTGATATACTTGGCTATCTTGCATCGCTGTGCCTCACCACCGGAGAGCGTACCCACGGCACGGTCCAGACTCAGGTAGCCCAGACCGATTTCCTCCAAGGCCGACAAACGGGCCGTAATGGCCTGCTTCAGGTCCTGTGCCAAAGGCTGCGTGAGGGAGCGCACCCATTGGTTCGCCTTCATGATGGACAGGGCGCACACCTCGGCTATGTTCAGCCCCTCGCCTTCCGTGAGCGGCGATTGGATGCGGCACGACCGAATCTTTTCATTCAGTCGCGTGCCGCCGCAGTCGGGGCATGTGCCCATGCGCAACATGGGGTTCAGCACGGCACTGTGCAACAGTCCCTCCTCCGAGTTGATTATGCTGCGATACATGCGTGGGATAAGCCCCTCGTACTTGGCCGACTTGGGCCAGTTCGAGGGGGGATTCTTCAGTCGTATCTGTGGACTATGGAGGAAAAGTTCGAGTTCTTCGGGCGAGTAGTCCTTGATTTTCTTGTCCAGGTCGAACAGTCCCGAATGGGCATACCGTATCCAGCGCCAGCCGCCCTTGCCGAAGGCGATGTAGTGGATGGTGTCCTCGTCGTTGAGGCTCTTGTCGAAGTCCACCAGCTTATGGATGTCCAGTTCGCGTATCTCCCCCAAGCCCGAGCAGCGCGGGCACGAGCCGTCGGGGTGGTTGAACGAAAACGACTCGGCATAGCCCACGAAGGGCTGCCCCACACGCGAGAAGAGCAGGCGCAGGAGGGCATATATGTCCGTGTAGGTGCCCACAGTGGAGCGCGAATTGTTGCCTGGTTTCTTCTGGTCGATGACGATGGCGATGGGCAGGTTCTCGATGGCCTCCACATGGGGACGCCCGTACTTGGGCAGGTATTGCTGTACGAAGGTGGGGAAGGTGTCGTTCAGTTCGCGGCGCGACTTGGCGGCGATAGTGTCCATGACCAGGCTGCTCTTGCCCGAGCCGCTGACACCGGTGACTACGGTGATTTGGTGTTTCGGAATCTCCAGCGACACGTTTTGCAGGTTATTCTCGGTCGCCCCGCGTATGATGATTCGGTCGTTTTGCATAATTCGGATTTTACCCGCAAAGGCACAAACAGTTTCCGACATATTTACATCGGAAAAACAAGAATACTTTCTTAAGGACGTAAGAAAGCTTTCTTATGGCTCGAAGAAAGTATTCTTATTGCCATAAGAAAGCTTTGTTATAAAATCAGCTGATTTGGCTGCCTGGCTTCACCTCACGCTCGACGGTGGTGACGGACACATTGCCGTCGTAGTTCGTGGCACTAAGTATCATGCCCTCCGACACGAGACCGTTCTTGAACTCGCGCGGAGCCAGGTTGGCCACGAAGAGCACCTGCTTGCCCACCAACTGTTCGGGTTCGTACCACTGGCTGATGCCGCTCACGATGGTGCGGTCCTGCAGGCCGTCGGCAATGCGGAACTTCAGGAGTTTCTTCATCTTGGGCACGCGCTCGCACTCCAGCACGGTGCCGACGCGGATGTCCAGCTTCTGGAAGTCGTCGAATCCGATGGTCTCCCGTATGGGTTCGGCCTGGTAGTTGGCAGCCTCGTTAGCCTTGATGGTGTCGGCCAACTTCTTCTGCTGGAAGGCGATGACGTCGTCCTCAATCTTCGAGAACAGCAGCGAGGGCTTGTTCAGCTGCTTGCCCGTGGGCAGGAGGTCGGTGCGGCCCAACCAGTCCCACTGGAACTCGTCCATGGCCAACATGTCGCGCAGGCGCTTGCTGCTGAAGGGCAGGAAGGGCTCGAAGGCGATGGCCAGGTTGGCCGTCAGTTGCAGGCTTATATATATTATGGTACGCACGCGGTCGGGGTCGGTCTTGATGACTTTCCACGGTTCGCAGTCGGCGATGTACTTGTTGCCTATGCGGGCCAGGTTCATGGCCTCCTTCTGTGCATCGCGGAACTTGAAGTTCTCCAGCAACTGCTCCAGGCGGTCCTTCACGCCCTGGAAGTCGGCCAGCGTCTCACGGTCGTAGTCGGTCAGTTCGCCACACTCGGGCACGCGACCCTCGTAGTACTTCTGGGTGAGTTGCAGGGCACGGTTGACAAAGTTGCCATAGACGGCCACCAACTCGTTGTTACAACGGGCCTGGAAGTCGGCCCACGTGAAGTCGTTGTCCTTCGTCTCCGGTGCGTTGGCCGTCAGCACGTAGCGCAGTTCGTCCTGCCTGCCGGGCAGTTCGTCGAGATATTCGTTGAGCCATACGGCATAGTTCTTCGACGTGGATATCTTATTACCCTCCAGGTTCAGGAACTCGTTGGAGGGCACGTTGTCGGGCAGTATATACTCGCCGTGGGCCTTGAGCATAGCCGGGAAGACGATACAGTGGAAGACAATGTTGTCTTTCCCGATGAAATGGACGAGTCTGGTCTCTGGGTCTTTCCACCACGTCTCCCACGACCCCAGTTCGGGCCGTGCGTCGCAAAGTTCCTTCGTGTTCGATATGTAACCGATGGGGGCGTCGAACCACACGTAGAGCACCTTGCCCTCGGCTCCCTCTACGGGCACGGGTATGCCCCAGTCGAGGTCGCGGGTGACGGCACGGGGGTGCAGTCCGCCATCGAGCCACGACTTGCACTGCCCATAGACGTTGGGGCGCCACTCCTTGTGCTCCTCCAGTATCCACTTCTCCAGCCACTCCTGGTCCTTGTCCAGGGGCAGGTACCAGTGCTTCGTCTCGCGCTTGACCAGGGGGTTGCCCGTCTCGGCGTTGTAGGGATTGATGAGTTCCTCGGGCGAGAGTGTGGCACCGCAGTGCTCGCACTGGTCGCCGTAGGCCTCGGGGGCGTGGCAACGGGGGCATTCACCGCGTATGTTGCGGTCGGTCAGGAAGTGGCCCGTCTGTTCGTCATAAAACTGTTCGCTCACCTTCTCCACAAACTTGCCTTCGTCGTACAACTTCTTGAAGAAGTCGCTGGCCAACTTGTGGTGGGTGGGCGATGTGGTGCGGCTATAGATGTCGAATGAGATGCCGAAGCGCTCGAACGAGTCCTTAATCAGCGTGTGGTAGCGGTCCACCACCTGCTGCACGGTGATGCCCTCCTTGCGGGCACGGATGGTTACGGGCACGCCGTGCTCGTCGCTGCCGCCGATGAACAGCACCGGGCGGCCCTTCAACCGAAGGTAGCGCACGTAGATGTCGGCCGGTACATACACCCCGGCCAGGTGACCGATGTGGACGGGCCCGTTGGCATACGGCAATGCCGAGGTGACGGTCGTCCGCTTAAAATGCTTTTGCATGTTTATCAAGGATTATTATTTTCGAGTGCAAAGATAGTGCAAATCGAGCGAAAAGACAAAAATATTTGATGTTTTCCGAGCGTGAATACCCAAAACCAAAAGTTCTTTGCAAGCAAAGCGTCATAAAAGCCGAGCGAAAGGTACGATTAAGGGGCTGAGAATGAGAAAAAACAATCTATTTTATAGAAAATTCAGCAAAAAGTCATCAATCTGTATACGCGAACCGCATTTTATCCTTATATTTGCAAACGACTAATATTCACCATAAGAAACACCCTCATGAAAAAACAATTATTCATCCTATGGCTCTGCCTGTTATCTCTCGGACAGGCCGTGGCACAAACCACGCCTTCGGGCAGTGACTATCTGGTGGCACGCCCCATCCCGGCGAAGACGTTGTTCTACGACTACAACGGAACAGGAACCCTGATGCCCAAAATCAAGTGGGGACTGGACCTTGCCTGGTGCAGCGAAGCGAACATGAAGCAGGGCCGGAACTACCTGAACCTCTTCAACCAGAATGTGGGAATCGTCCGTCTGTCGTTCCAGCCCCACTGGGCCTTGAGCAACAACGCCCTGAGTGCCCCTCACATCAATGGTGAGTTGAACGAGGACGGCACGTACAACATTGTCGGACTAGCCGAACGTCTGCGCGTGCTGAGGCTTCTGGGCACCACGCCTGAAATTTTCCTCAACTGCGACCCGGCCGGCAGCATCGACACCAATTTCAAAGGAACCACCAACACGTATGTCACAAGGTGGGTCAACCTCATCAAGGCTACGGGCCAGTACATCGAGCAACAGCCCGAGGGATTTACGGTGACGGGCATCGCCCCCTTCAACGAACCCGACCTGCGTTCTACGGGCTACCCAGGTACGAGCAACACGAATACCGCTTCGATGCAGAGCAAAATCTGCGCCCAGTTGAAAAGCGACTCGTGGGGCAAGAGCAAAAAGACATTGGGCGGCAACGTGCTGAACCCCGACTATGCGCTCACGTTCTACACCAGCTACAAGGCCAACATCGACGAAGGAAACGAACACCAGTTGGCAGGCACCGCCGCCAACTTCATCAACTTCATGACGCAGGTGAAGAACGACGGCAAGCAACTCTGCCAGGACGAAATGCACAACGTCATGGAAGCCATGGTGGGTGCCAACCACGGCATGAACGATGGTATCTGGTGGGGCTCGTCCGAGCACGCCCGCACACAGTTCTGCCGCGCCAACGACGGCAAGGGCTATCGTCTGGCCTATCACGAGGACACAGGTACCTTCACAGCGGCCAGCATCTACCGCAACACGCAGGACGGCGTGACGGAAGCCTACCTCGGATGCAGCGAGCGCCAGGCCACGGAGACCAGCTACGGCTTCGTCAGCAAGGACCGCGACGTATTCTATGACGGCTACGGCCCAACCCGCGCCTTCTACATGCACATGCCCGCCGACCCCACGGGAGCCTACCAGACCGCCGCACAGAAGAGCGCCGAACGCGTCATCAACATCCAGAGTGGCGAGGACGTACAGCCCGGCCCCACCGTGGGTGATTTCCAGATTATGAACGCCAGCAACGGCAAGGTCATTCAGGGCAATCCCTCGTGGACGGGATGGAGTGCCAACCAGGCCACACTGGCCACAAGCACCGGAGCCGACGGACAGGGATGGAGGATTGAAGCCGTACCTGAAGACCAGGGCGGCGACTTCAGTTACTACACCATCCACTCCTTCAACGGCCAGTGGTGGGACTACTATCTCGACGACAACGAATGGCTCTTCGACGAGGCCAACCCCATCATCATGTACCCGGGCGGTGGCAGTGGCTGTGAGCAGTGGTACTTCGTCTATGCAGGCAACGGAAGCTACTACGTCCACAACCGCTACTCGAACCTCTGCCTCGACATCGACGGAGACAACATCGTACAGCGCACACGCACCAACAGCAGTACCCAACGCTGGAAACTCATCGACCCCAACTGCCAGGCTGACCTCACGGCTCCCGCCGCACCCGCCGGTCTGACGGCTACCCCGTTGCTGGCCGCCGTACAACTCTCGTGGACGGCCAATGCGGAAGGTGACCTGCGAGGCTACACCATCGTGCGCACCGAGAAGGGCAAGAACGACTGGAACACCATCGCGCGTGCCGTGGAGGGTACCACCTACATCGACAACACCGTCGTGCAGGGCACGGAATACACCTACAAGATAAAGGCCATCGACCTCAGTTGCAACCTTAGTGCCTACTCCGCCACCGTCAATGGAAAAACCACGGGAGCCAACGGACTGGTGGCTCAGTGGGAGTTCGACAGCAACTCACGCGACAAGAGCACAAACGGTATGAACTGCGCCTTGTCCAACGCCCTTTATTCCGACGACAACAAGTCGGGCAGCAAAGCCCTCGCCCTCGACGGCACCAACTATGCCCAACTGCCCTACTCCATCTGCAACATGCCGGCCATGTCCTTCTGCGCTTGGGTCTATTGGAACGGCGGCTCGGCCTGGCAGCGCATCTTCGACTTCGGCACGGGCGAGGACAGCTATCTCTTCCTCACGCCTAACGACGGTTCGAACATGCGATTCGAAATCAAAGCCAACGGCTCGACCCAAAGTCTGACCACCACCAAGCTGTCCACCGGTGCTTGGGTACACGTAGCCGTGACCATGGCCAAGAACAACGTGAAGATTTACGTCGATGGCATACAGGCCGCCGCCAGCACCACCATCACGCTCACGCCCGCCGACGTGGCCGGCATCTGCAACTACCTTGGCCGCAGCCAGTTCACCGCCGACCCCATGCTCAATGCCAACCTCGACGACGTGCGCATCTACAACTACGTGCTCTCCGCTGCTGAGATTCTCGAAATCGCAGGCAACACCGAGATTAGCGACGGCTACACCGAATGGGCCGCCGGAGGCACCTATTACCTCTACAACGTAGAGTCGGGCATGTTCCTCAACCAGGGGAATGCCTGGGGCACACAGGCTTCGCTCGCCACCGAAGGTCTCCTCTGGAAGGTGAACAACGGTTCGCGCACAGGTCTCTATCGCCTCAACCGCACGGATGCCACCAACTACCTTTTCGTAGCCGGCACCGACGGCATGTACGTCGATGGCGACCACGACCTCGACTTCGCCATGACCTACGACGAAGAGACGGGACTCACCCGAATCTCCTCCAACCCCAACGGCACCTACGGAACCTCGGCCCACGGCACTACCTACGTCGGATGGAGCGGCGAGAAGGACATCACCTTCATACAGCCCTTGCTCAAGCCGGCCGACCACGGAAAGCCCGGCCTTAACTGGCAACTGCTCACAGCTACCGAGTACGCCGCATATCAGGCCACCATCGCGGAGGCTCTCTCTGCACGTCAGGCCATGTGGCCGCTCTTGCAGAACGCCCTTGCCACGGAATGTGACTGCACCGAAGCCTGGGAGACGTATCGCGACATCAAGTCCACGGCGGCCCAGATAACCGCCGCCCACAACGCGCTGCTCACGGCCTTCACGGCCTACGTTGCCGCCAACGCCTCGGCAAGCAGCCCCATAGAGATTTCCTACCTCATCGACCACGCCGGTTGCGGCAGCGACACCTACGAAGGCTGGACGCCCACAGGCACCTGGGCCAGCAACACCACCTACTTCCGCAACGGCGATGCCGCGATGCAAGGCCGCTTCACCGAGTCGTGGGTAGCCGGCGGCGAATCGCTCGAAGACCGTCAGCTTTCGCAGACACTCACCAACCTGCCCGCCGGCAGGTATCAGGCAAGCGTCGACATCATCGCCACCCAGCAGGGCGACGCCTCCCTTGCCATCAACGGCATCTCCCTGATGCTCGACGACCAGAGCGTGAACTGCTCCACCGCCAACGGTGTGCCGCAATGCTTCACCACGCCTGCCCTCACCCTCAGCGAAGGCAGTTCGCCCACCCTGCGTCTCACGGTCAGCGGTACCAACGCCAACTGGGTAGCCTTCGACAACTTCCGTCTCTTCTACCTCGGCAACGGCACTCCGGGCGACATTAACAAGGACGGCACCGTCAGCATCGCCGACGTGACGGCCCTCGTGAACATCGTCCTCGGAAAAGACAACACCGAGCCCTACCAGTACGACCACTCCGCAGCCGACGTGAACGGTGACGGCAGCATCACCATCGCCGATGTCACGGCACTGGTGAACAAGGTTTTGGGCAAAGACTGATTCCCGGCAGGGCTCTGAGTCTGCCAAGGCAACAAGAGGGTGCAGAATTGCGAAAGGCATTCTGCACCCTCTGCCGTTTTATTATACGAGGGGAGGACTCTTTTTCGCAAGCGACCTTTGGATTATTGAGAGGAAATGTGTAATTTTATGCCGCAAAGCGTAGAAAAGGAATGAGAAATACAGGACAGATAGGCATCGTTTCGGGATTCATAGGCATGTGCCTGCTGCTGTCTTTGGGGACGAAGGCACAGACGCGTTTCCACCTGGATGCCTCCAATGGCATGGTCGCCGAGAGCGTGGTGTGCCTGGCAGAGGACACCACGGGCATCCTCTGGATGGGAACCACGGAGGGGCTGCAGGGGTACGACGGCGTGGGATTTGAGCACTATTCAACCGAGAACAGCGCGTTCAATCCGATTTTGAACAAAGCATAGCCATGAAACAAGGTCGATTTTCGGAAAAAACTAACAACAACACCATGAAAAGAATTCTCATCTTTTGCATTCTAATAGCCAAAATAATATGCGGCTATGGGCAGACCATCGTGAACCCAAGTTTTGAAAAAGAGTGGAACGGGTGGACGCAAAACGGTATGAGTTTGCAAAACAATGACGTCTTCTCGATAAAAGACGGAACCACGTATGCCGAACGTTGGACAGGACGCGGCAATGCCGTGGGCGACGGCAGTGTCTTGCAGACCGTGAAAGGGATTTCATGCGGAAAATATCGTCTGACCGTCGCCGCACAAAACATACAGGAAGACGCACCCAATGTCACAAAGACAGGTGCATGGATTGTGGGTGAAGGTGAGCGCACCGCTATAGGCGTACGCGGAGATTATAGTGTTACCTTCACCGTAGTCACAGGCGATGCCCTGATAGGTTTCGTGGCAGAAGGTGCCCAAGGCAACTGGATAGCCTGCGACAATTTCCGTTTAGAATATCTGGGTGCAGACGCAGAAGCGCAAAAGGCAGAGATGGCTTCCCGCGTCGCGGCAGCCGAGGCATTGGCCACAGAGAAAATGAACGCAACAGTGCTTGCCGATTTGCAAAACGCCATTTCTGCGGCAAAGAATGCTCCCGTGGAAAACTATGCCGAGGTTGGAGTTGCCCTGCGCGCTGCCGTGGAGCAGGCCGAAGCATCCATTTCCTCCTATAAACTTCTGCTCAGCGCCATTGAGGAGGCCGGGAAGGTTTGTGCCACCGGAGCCGGCAACGAGCGGGCGGCATTGCAAACCGTCATCGACGAGGCACAAGCCCTCTACGACAGCGACACTGCAGAAAACGATGCCATGAAGGCAAAGGCAGAAGCCTTGAAGCAGGCCGTCTTCGCCTATCGGCTGGCAAACGCCACGGGCACCGTGCCAAGAGTCACCACCGACCCACGCTATGCCCGTGGGGCCATTGCGGCCTTTGGGCGCATGTCGGTAAGCGGCGTCAGTGCCTCCATGATTATGGAGAAAGGGTTCTGCTGGAGCACGGAACCGAATCCCACGGTCCTTGACAATCGGACCACCAACTACCTCTCTTCCAACGGTGAAATCTACGTCATGCCCATGCAGCCCGCCACGGTCTATTACATCCGCGCTTACGCCATGACCAAGACGTATGCCGTGGGCTATGGCAAAGTCATCAAGATTTCCACCCTGCCCATGGGGCGCGTGACATACACCTATGACAACGGCGGCGACCAGGCACAGAACAATCGCATCAAGGCGGCACTCGACGATGCAACATACTACTGGAGCAACTACACCAGCATCCAAGGCTTCAACGTTTCGTGCGTATATAGCCCGGGCACGCCCACTGCCGACTGCGGCTACGGCGGCAACATGCGCATGGGCTCCAACATGGGACAGCGCTGCGGCACCTGTATGCACGAGATGAACCACGGCATCGGAGGCGGCACAACCGAGATATGGGGAGGCTGGACCGCATCGCCGCTGCGCACCACCGTCAACGGCGACTGGGCCGGCGAGCGCGCCAATGCCGTGCTACGATTCTGGGAAAACCGTGAGGACCTGGTCATCACGGCCGCCTACGACGGCGCACACTGGGGCTTCCGCACCAAGGACGGCACCTACTCCCACGATAACAATTGGCTCAACAAGTACGCCTTCAATGGGGCCCATCTGGAACCCGGGGCATGGGCTGGGCCACAGGACTGGAACGGTACGCAGATTGTTTACATCGGAAACGCACTCATCAACCAGGCCATGTGCGAGGATGGGCTCATACCCGTCAATTACTATGCTGGAGGTTTCTGCCTTCCCGCATACGTGTTCGAACAAGACGACCAAAAGAAATACTACATTAAGAGCGAATCCACAGAACATGGTCTTTATGACTCCTTCCTCGTAGAAGGGAAAACACGAAAGGTAACATACGTTGCGATGGACTGCCAGACGGCGGCTGAAAACGACAGTGCTGCCTGGTACATCACCTTCGACCCCAAGACCCAACGCTACATGATGCGCAACGCGGCCACTGGAAACTATCTGACCTATGCCTCTGGGTTCAAGACCGTCAGTCGCTCAACTCCGTCGGCAAACGACAAATTCCACCTGATGCGGGGAAGAAAAGACGAAAAGGTGGGCAACCTGAGCGTACGTGGCTACTGGATAATCCATCCGGAAAACAGCGGCACGCCACCCACAATGACCGCTTCGTCTGCCGGCAATGTCACATCCTCACCACTCAATCTCTACGACAGTGCCACCCCGCAGCGCTGGGTTTTCGTCGGTGCCGACCAACTGGCAGCCTTCGATGCAGGAACGGTGAAGGCGACCAAGGACGAACTGATGGCTTATATCAAGCAACTCAAGAAACTCCAGAACACTCCGCACACAGAGGACGTAGAAGGAACGGACGAATTCCTGACCCACGAAATCTCTGACATCGAGTCGGCAAGCAACAGCGCATCCACAGTTGCCGAGATAAAGAACCTCCTGACCGATGCCCGCATGGCTGGCGTGGAATTCCTTAGCAATGCAACTCCCGCCGACCCCTCCCAGCCGTTCGACCTCACCTTCATGGTCCCCAACGCATCCATCACCTCCTCCAGCTGCTGGACGGGGAATGCCACCTACGACGTCTCTTGCTGTGAATTCTTCCAACGCACCTTCGATTTCAGCCAAACCATCAGCGGACTGCCAAAGGGGAACTTCAAACTGATGGCACAAGCCTTCCAGCGCCCTGGAGCCTACGAAACGGCCTACAATGCCTACGCCCGTGGAAGCAATCAGGTCAGCGCAGTGCTGTATGCCGGCTCCGAGTCTCAGAAGATAAAGCACATCGGCGAAGACGCACAAGGCAAGAAAGTGCACAACGAAGACGTGACCGTCGGCACCCCAGCGGTCTACATCCCCAACACCATGGCATCCGCCGCCGCATATTTCAAAAAGAAACTCTACGACAACGAAGTGTGGGCCGAAACCGCCCAGATGAATGCCTCTCTGAAAATCGGTCTGCGCGGCACAGTGACCAAAGACGGCTACTGGACCATCTGCGACAACTTCCGCCTCTATTATTATGGCAAACTGACCCAAGAAACCGTCACGGGCATTGCACCGCAAATGCAGGAGAACTCAGACGCCAAGGACAGCGAGGCCGTCTACGACCTCCAAGGCCGACGCCTCCTTCGACCCACCAAAGGCATCATCGTCCGCAATGGACGTAAAATCATCGTAAAACAATAAACTCACACATATATATCATGAAAAGCAAAGCACTACTCTTCTGGGCGTTAGGCTGGATATTGTCTATCTCAGTTGCCGCCCAAACGTGGACTGCCCCTGCGGTGCCAGGGGCAGACCTGACCACACTGAGTTCGGAAACGTTTGTCTATGCCTACAACGTCGAGGCCAATGCCGTCATCAGCTACGGCATGGACTGGGGCACGAATGCCTGCGCCACCCGACTGACCAACGGCGAGTCGGCAGCCTCCATTCCACAGCGATGCTATGCCTTTGTAAATGGAACGAAGGTCAGCATTCGTCTGGTGGACAAGGGCGAAAGTTACATATCCTGCCTGTCCGGCAATGCAAATGATGTCTATACCGACCAAGACCAGAACCGCGAATTCACTTTTGCGGAGACGGCTACAGGCAGCCATGTCTACACACTGACCAACACGACCTACAACCTGCCGCTCGATGTCTATTGGGCAAGGGGTGGCCACCTGACGATTACAGGTGGACAAGGCTACACAAAGTGGGCCTTCATCACAGAAAGTGATGTAACCAGCGGTTTACTTGCCAAGTACCGCGCACGCCTCTTTCTATATAATGTATATAAGGCCATCGTCGATGCTGGCAAGGCTTCGACCTATGCTTCAGAGATAACCACCGCAGCCACCACCTATAACAATAGTAACGCCTCGGTGGCAGACTTGCAGTCGGCGGCCCGGACGCTCTTCAATGCTTCCGCCGCCCAACTGGCCGGACCGCTCGACGTGTCGTTCCTCTTCGACAATGCCGACATGACCGCCACGGGCAACTGCACCAGTTGGACAAGCACGGAGAAGAACATTGCCTGGGGCGAATTTGAGCAGTATCATGGTGCCATCACGCTGACACAGACGAAGACAGTGCCCCAGGGCATCTACGACGTGGTTTGGCGCTCATTATTCCGTCAGGACGGCACCGATGCCGCCCCCACACTAAAGGCTGTGGGCGAAAACACCGTTATCGCCGATGTGCCCAACCTGTCAACTATCGACTTCGGTGTAGGCAACGCCAACACCAACGGATGGACTGGCGGAGAGAACTATGTGCAGCCCAACGACATGAAGTCGGCAAGCGAAGCCTTGCTCTGCGAATCGTCACAAGCACTCGCCCACAACGTGTCCGTGGCCAGCAACGGCAGTCTGACCCTAACCGCCTCCATGCCCAGCACAAGCCAATGGCTCAACTGGCAGGGCATTCAGGTCATCTACCGTGGCAACAGCATTGCTCCCCTGAAGACCGAATTGCAAACGGTCATCAGCAAGGCTGAGGCCGCCTACAACAGTACCTACAAAGGTGCCGCCGACCTGAAGCAGCAAATCGATGCCGCAAAGGCGGTCTACAACAATAGCAGTGCAACAGTCGATGAAATAAACACGGCACGCACATCGTTGGAAGCCGCCATCGAAACCTTCGCTTATGTATCTGCCACCATTGACCATCCGCTCGAATACACCGACCACATCAAGAATCCCAGTTTCGAGAATGGTTTCAACCAATGGACCAACAGCCACATGCAGACGCAGGGCAACAACGGTCCAGCCGACGGTTGGAAAGACGGGAACACGTATGTAGAAAAATGGGTGGCCGAAGGCAATGCACTCGGCGACGCTTCAGTCAGCCAGACCCTCACGGGACTGGAGATGGGTAAGTTCATACTCAAGGCAAAAGCGTTCAACATTCTGCAAAGCAACACCAGTGCCACACAGAGCGGTGCATGGATATTCGGCAACATCGACCGCCAGGCCGTAGGTGTGAATGGTGAATACACGCTCATTTGGGTGAACATTGAGGAGAACCCAACCATTGGTTTCGTGGCAGAAGGTCCCACGGGCAACTGGATGGGTTGCGATCACTTCCAACTTTACTACGCCGGCGGTGAATTATCTGATTTCCAGACCGAACTGCAAAAGTACATCAACGATGCCCAAAGCGTGCAGGGCGGCAAGATGAACCAGAGCGTCCGCTCGCAACTGGAAACAGCCATCAGCAATGCGCAAACAGAGAAAGCCAAATCAACGGCGAATGGCTATCCTGCCGTGGCACGTGCACTGAAGGAAGCTAAGGCAGCTGCCTTGGAATCGACTCGTGCCTACCAAGCCTTGCAAGAGGCTATCACACTAGCTGAAGGGCGATACGATGCATCGCTGCAGGATGCCGATCAATATCTGGCCTCCATCAACGAGGCCAAGGCACTCAACAACTCCCTGAGTTCAACGAACGAACAACTCTATGCCGAAGTAGGCACACTGAACATGGCCTATCGCCGCATGAAATTGGCAAACGCCAGCGGAACGGCACCGACTGTCGTCACAGACACACGCTATGTCCGTGGTTGCGTGGAAGCTTTTGGGCGCATGAGCGTCTCAGGCGGCGACGACATTATGGAGCAAGGTTTCTGCTACAGTACAACGAACAGCGAACCCACCATCCTCGACCAATACAGCACCGACTATCTCGATTGGAACGGACGCATCTATCGTATGCCCATGCAGCCCGGAACCATCTATTACATGCGAGCCTATGCCATGACCAGCAACTATGCTGTGGGCTACGGAGACGTCATCAAGATGTCAACTCTGCCACAGGGCAACGTCACCTATTGGTACAACAATGGTGGCGACCAGGCACAGAACGACCGCATCAACAACGCCCTCACGGAGGCCTGCTACTGGTGGACGAACTACACCAGCATCCGCGGTTTCAATGTTTCGTGCGTCTATAGTCCGGGCACACCTACTGCCGACTGCGGCTACGGTGGCAACATGCGCATGGGCACCAACATGGGACAACGTGCAGGAACCTGTATGCACGAAATGAATCACGGTGTAGGTTGCGGCACGCTGGGCATCTGGGGCGGATGGGAAAATTCCTTCCTGCGCACCAGCATGAACGGCGACTGGGCCGGCGAGCGTGCCAATGCCGCCCTGCGCTTCTGGGAAAACCGCAATGACCTTGTTATCTGCGGTGCCTACGACAATGCTCACTGGGGTTTCCGTCCGTTCAACGGAGTATATGAGGAAGGCGGTGGCAATACGGCTATTTGGGAAAACAAGTATGCCTTCAATGGGGCTCATCTGGAACCTGGAGCATGGGCTGGACCAAAGGATTGGAACGGCACGCAGGCTGTCTATATCGGCAACTCCATCATCACACAGGGCATGATGGAGGATGGCCTCATCCCCGTGAATGCCTGGAGTGGTGGTTTCTGCCTGCCGGCCTACGTGTTCCCACAGATTGACAACCAGAAGTATTACCTGAAGTGTGAGGACAAGGACCGTGGTCTGCTGACTTCGTTCCTTGTGGAAAACAACGACGGCACATTGGCGTGGACAACGAACACGGGCGACGATCGTTCGGCCTGGTACATCAGTTTCAATGCTGCCACGCAATACTATCAGTTCCGCAATGCAGCCACAGGCCACTACATTAAGTTCAACGATGGTGGCACCAATGGATTCCGCGCCAATGGTTCGGACGGCACCACGGACACCGAGCAGTTCCACCTGATGCGCGGTCGAAAGGATGTCACCGTCGATGGTGAGGTCCTCGAAGAAGGGCTTCACGGCTACTGGATGATGCGCATCAACGATGGCAGCGCCCCACGTGCTCTCACGGCAGATGCCAATGGGGCCACCTCGGCCAATGCCGTTAACCTTTGGGACAACGGCACCAAGCAACGTTGGTTGTTCGTGCCCGTGGACGACATGGACAACTTCGAGCAGGACATCATCGACCTGAACCTCAACGAACTGAGACGACTCATTGCAGGATTCAAAACTGCAAAGAGCGTGCAGCACGAACAACTCGTAGCCAATGCCGACAAGACGTTTGACTCCTCTGTCAATGGAATAGAAAATGCCATCGCCGGAAACGTGACGCTGGAACAAGTCAATGGGTACATCTCACAAATCATGACGGACGGACTTGCCTTCCTGAACAACACGAAGCCCTCGGGCACCATTCCCTACGACCTGACCTTCCTGCTGGCCAATGCCGACTTCGACAAGAGCACCCAAGGCTGGTCGCTCGACCCCGTGCGCAGTTATGGTGCCGTAGAGTTCTACCAGACAAACTTCGACCTCTACCAAACGCTGCACAACATGCCAGCAGGTACCTATCAGTTGACGGCTGGTGCCTTCCAACGCCCGGGCCAGCAGGCCGATGTCTATACGGCCTACCAAGCAGGCACGGACAACGTGAATGCCTCACTTTACATCAATTCTACCGCAGAGAAGATAAAGAACATCATGGCAGGACAACAAAGTGCCTCCATTGCCAACGGAGAATACACCACCGAGGGCAACACCAATGTGCCCGACAACATGGAATCGGGCAGTGCCTACCTCAATGCGGGCAAGTACGCCAACAGCATTCAGGGCGAATTTGCCGCAGGTGACCTGCGCATCGGACTCCGTGGCACCACGGGCGACGGCTACTGGGTGATGGCAGACAATTTCCGGCTCTACTACTTCGGAACCAACGGTGAAGTGCTGTCGCTGAAAGACCAGTTGGCCACCAACGGATTCACGAAGATTACCCAACTTCCCGACGACTACAGTCCCTACTTCTTCGTACTCTACGACCACGAGCAAGACCTGGCTCTGGTGGAGAAGGACCCTGTCAACCAAGGCGGAAGCAAGTCGGTGTGGTACGACGCCGACGCGAACCCGATGACTCACAAGCAGACCCTCTGGACCTTGGATGCCTTCGAGCAGGACGGCACGGGCTACCAGATTCTCTCCAGCGCCACCAACCCCGACTTCATGCTGCAGACCGAATGGAACGCAGGGTGGAACTATCGTTGCAGCGACAACGGTGCTGGCTATCCCGGATGGGGACGCACGAAATATGAGTACCTGCCCGACGGCTACTGGACCATCCAGAACGGCGTTTATCCCGAGGCCGGTTACCTTGGCGCGTGGAACAACGTCATAGCCGACGATTCCGAAACGGCCCTGAACAAACTGGGAGCCGACGTAGGTCACTTCGACGTCTTCAGCATCCTCCGCGGCGACTATGTGAAGCGATTCGAAACAGGACTCGACGAGGCCACGCAGGAGCAGCCCATCGACATCACCTATGTCCTTGAGAACCCCGGAGCAGAGCGTCGCACGAACCTCGGATGGAAGATTGAGGGCGGCGACTGGTGGTACCAAGGCAACGACGGCCTCTCAGGAAGAGTCGGCAGTTTCTACATGGAACGATGGGATGCAGGCGGTGCAGGCACAACCGAAATCTATCAAACGATACAGGGCCTTCCCAATGGGCGCTACCGCTTCTCGGCACTTGGTTTTGTGCAGGGCGAGGGACAGACATTCTATCTTTATGCCAATGACAAGAAGACAGCACTCACAAGTGCTAACGACGGCACACGCTTCAGTGTGGTTGCACAGGTCACCGACGGCACCCTTCGCGTTGGCTTCAAGGCCGAGAGCGTGACCGCCCAATGGATAGCCTTCGACGATGCCCGCCTAGAATACCTCGGCAGCACGGAAGCCGGCGACGTAAACCGCGACGGCACCGTCAGCATCGCCGACGTGACGGCCCTGGTGAACATCGTCCTCGGAAAGGACAACACCGAGCCCTACCAGTACGACCACTCGGCCGCCGACGTGAACGGCGACGGCAGCATCACCATTGCCGATGTCACGGCACTGGTGAACAAGGTGCTGGGCAAAGACTGATTCCGAAAGATACAAACAAAGGCGGGCAGGCTACCACGTGGGTAACCTGCCCGCCTGTGTCATTTATGCGCCATAGGGTTGTAATGTCACAAAGGCGGGCCGGCTCATGCCCGGTGCACCGTAATCTGGGGGAAGGGGAAGGAAATGCCTTGCTTGTTGAACTCGGCATAGATGGTTTCCTGGGTCTGGAAGAACACACCCCAGTAGTCGGCACTGGCCACCCAGAGGCGGACGGTGAGGTCGACGCTGCTCTCCGCCAGCCGGCTCAGGGCCACGAAAGGGGCGGGGTCCTGCAGGATGCGGCTGTCGCGCTGGAATATCTCGTGCAGCACGCGCTTCACCTGGTCCACGTCCTGCCCGTACTCCACACTGACGGTGAGGTCGACGCGGCGCTGCGCCATGCGGCTGTAGTTGGTGATGTTGCCGCTGCTGAGGGCGCCGTTGGGGAGAAAGGCCACCTTGTTGTCCACGGTGGTCAGCACGGTGTGGAAGATGAGTATCTCCCTCACCGTTCCGGCCATGCCCTGCGCCTCGATGTAGTCGCCCACCTTGAAGGGCTTGAGCAGGAGGATGAGCAGGCCGCCGGCAAAGTTCTGCAGGTTGCCGCTCAGGGCCATGCCTGCGGCCAGCCCGACGGAAGCCAGCAGGGCGGCAAACGACGTAGTGTTCACGCCCAGGGCCGAGACGACGGCAATGACGAGCAGGACGGTCAAGAGGATGTTGACGAAGGACTTGAGGAAGGTCTTGATGGAGGGGTCGAGGTTGCGACGGTCGAGGGCATTGGCCAGGAGGCGATTAATCAGGGAAACGACAAAGCGCCCCACGACATAGATGACGGCCGCCACGAGGAGGGTCTTGCCGGCCTCGATGCAGAACGCCCAGGCCTGCTGCAGGAACTGCGTCAGGTAGCTCACGTCGCCGCGGGCCACGGCGGCCACGGCCTCTTTGGTTCCGTCCACTAACTTCTCGGTTGCCACGCTGTCTGCGGGCACTTCAGCTTGTAACAAATTCATCATAGTTTTCTTTCTATATTTATCGGTTATCTTTAACTATATTCCCGGCATTTCGTTTTTTGCGGCGCAAAGTTACAATTTAATTGCGAATTGTGTGTCATGAATCACAAAATTAGTTGTATATTTGCATCGTATAAATGATGAAATTATAACCTTAGACCTAAAAAACCTCAAAAACCTCACCATGTATCTATTAGGCTACGACATTGGCAGCAGCTCGGTAAAAGCGGCATTGGTGGAAACGCAGACGGGGCGCATCGCTGCCTCCGCCTTCTATCCCAAACAGGAGATGCCCATCAGTGCCCCGCGGGCGGGATGGGCCGAACAGAACCCCGACGTATGGTGGGAGAACCTGCGACTGGCCACGACCGACGTGCTCAAACAAGCCGCCGCCAAAGGCGACGATGTGGAGGCCATCGGCATCAGTTACCAGATGCACGGGCTGGTGCTGGTCGGCAAGGACCAGAAACCCCTGCGCCCGGCCATCATCTGGTGCGACAGCCGCGCCGTGCCCTACGGCGAACGGGCAATGAGGGAACTGGGCAGCGACTACTGCCTCGGCCATCTGCTGAACTCGCCGGGCAACTTCACGGCCTCTAAACTGGCATGGGTCAGGGAGAACGAGCCCGACCTGTTTAACAAGGTTTTCCGCTTCATGCTCCCCGGCGACTACATCGCCATGCGGCTGACGGGCGAGATGGCGACCACCGTGAGCGGACTTTCGGAGGGCATTCTGTGGGACTTCAAGGAAAACAGCATTGCCAACCGCCTCATCGACTTCTACGGCATCGACCCCACCACACCCTGCGACCTCGTGCCGACCTTCGGCCGTCAAGGCGAAGTGCGCCCCGACGTGGCGCAGGAACTGGGACTCCGTGCCGGAACGCCCGTCACCTACCGCGCCGGCGACCAGCCCAACAATGCCCTTTCGCTGGGCGTGATGAACCCCGGCGAGGTGGCGGCCACGGCGGGCACCAGCGGAGTGGTTTACGGCATATTGGACACCATCAACTACGACCCCAGGAGCCGCGTCAACACGTTCGCCCACGTCAACCACCGTCCCGAGGAACCTCGCTTGGGCGTATTGCTGTGCATCAATGGCACGGGCTGCCTCAACAGTTGGATGCACCGCAACGTCTGCCCCAACCTCTCCTACAACGAAATGAACGAGGTTGCCAGTCAAGCCCCCATCGGCAGCGACGGGCTCGTAGTCCTGCCCTTCGGCAACGGAGCCGAGCGCATGTTGGAGAACCGCAACCCGGGCGGCAGCATCCACGGCCTGAACTTCCACATCCACACGCAAGCCCACCTCCTGCGTGCCGAACAGGAGGGCATCGCCTTCGCCTTTGCCTACGGCATGGAGGTGATGCGCGGCATGGGCATGGAAATCAGCACCATACGAGCCGGGCAGGCCAACCTGTTCCTCTCGCCGCTCTTCCGCCAGGCACTGGCCGACACCACAGGGGCCACCATCCAGCTCTGCGACACCGACGGAGCCGCCGGAGCCGCCCGAGGGGCCGGCATCGGGGCTGGCATCTACCGCGATGCCGACGAGGCCATGCAGACCCTGCGCATCGTGGACACCATCGAGCCGAAGGACACGGAGCCCTACCGCGAGGCCTACCAGAAGTGGAGGGAGAAGACCCTCCCCCGCCCCCTCCGCTAAAGGGAGGGGAGTAGCTGCCCATTTTATTATAAAAAAGTAATTCTTCAAAATAAATTAACCCTCTAAAAGAATGACCCTATAGCTTCCTTCCCCCCCTAACCATTCTCCCCCTTCAGGGGGAGCGGAGAGGGGGTCTTCAGGAGGCGGGTCCGCTATCATGAAACAGTATTTCCCCCACATCGGAAAGATTCCCTTCGAGGGAACAGAGAGCAAAAACCCCATGGCCTTCCACTACTACGAGCCGGAGCGCGTGGTGATGGGCCGCAAGATGAAGGACTGGCTGCGCTTTGCCATGTGCTGGTGGCACACCCTGTGCGCCGAAGGCAGCGACCAGTTCGGCCCTGGCACGAAGACATTCCCGTGGAACGACAGTAAAGACCCCGTCGAGGCCGCCAAGCACAAGGCCGACGCAGGCTTCGAGATTATGCAGAAGCTGGGCATACCCTTCTATTGCTTCCACGACGTGGACCTCTGTCAGGAGGCCGAGAGCGTGGAGGAGTACGAACGGAACCTCCGCGAAGTGGTGGCCTACCTGAAACGGAAGCAGCAGGAGACGGGCATCCGCCTGCTCTGGGGCACCGCCAACGTGTTCGGCCACAAGCGCTACATGAACGGAGCCTCGACGAACCCCGACTTCGACGTCGTGGCTCGCGCCATCGTACAAATCAAGAATGCCATCGACGCCACCATCGAACTGGGCGGCGAGAACTACGTCTTCTGGGGCGGTCGCGAGGGCTACATGAGCCTGCTGAACACCGACATGCGCCGCGAGAAAGAGCACATGGCCACAATGCTCCGCATGGCCCGCGACTATGCCCGCGCCAAAGGATTCCGGGGCACCTTCCTCGTGGAGCCCAAGCCCATGGAGCCCACCAAGCACCAGTACGACGTGGACACCGAGACCGTCATCGGCTTCCTCCGCCAGCACGGCCTCGACAAGGACTTCAAGGTGAACATCGAGGTGAACCACGCCACCCTGGCCGGCCACACCTTCGAGCACGAACTGGCCTGCGCCGTGGATGCCGGTCTGCTGGGCTCGATCGATGCCAACCGCGGCGACTACCAGAACGGATGGGACACCGACCAGTTCCCCATCGACCACTTCGAGCTCACGCAGGCCATGATGCAAATCGTCCGCAACGGCGGCTTCGGCACGGGCGGCACCAACTTCGACGCGAAGACGCGCCGCAACTCCACCGACCTCGACGACATCTTCATCGCCCACATCTCGGGCATGGACGCCATGGCACGGGCCCTGCTCTCGGCTGCTGAGATTCTTGAGAAGTCGCCCATCCCCGCCATGGTCAGGGAGCGCTATGCCTCCTTCGACAGCGGCCTCGGCAAGAAGTTCGAGGACGGCCAGATGACCTTCGAGGAGGCTTACGAGCACGGCAAGCGCGTCGGCGAGCCCAAGCAAACGAGCGGCAAGCAGGAACTCTACGAAGCCATCGTGGCGATGTACTAAAAAACAAGGAACCGACTCGTCTCAATATTTTGAAGCGAGTCGGTTCTTTTTTATACTATCTCTTACTTACCACGACCAAATGCTCATGTGGGAGTTATTGCTTTGTTGTTGGGTGTTGCGGTTGCCAAAATAGTCATAAGAAGATGTGGAAGTGCCCAATGTGTTGCCATGTTGGTTGCGGTAGGTGGTAATCGTGTTCCCGAAATAATCCGTTGAGGTGGTGGAGGTTCCCGTAGTGCGTCCATAGGAATCGGAATAGGTGGAGTTGGTGTTGCCAAAGTAATCGACACTGGATGTTATCGACCCTGTATTGTTTCCGTAGCTGTCGCGGTGGATGGTGGTGGTATTACCAAAGCAATCCTTGGACGTTGTGGAGGTGCCGATTTCGTGGCCATAACTATCACGATGAATGGTAGTTGTAATACCGAAAAAGTCCGTTGACGAGCTGGACGTACCTGTCGTTTGTCCGTACTGGTTGCGGTGTGTAGTAGTCTGATTGCCGAAATAGTCGGTACTGGTAGTGGATGTGCCAACATTGTACTGTGCGTTGGCCGCGGTTGCTATAGCGAGTGCTATTAGCATCATACAGATTTTTTTCATAGCTTTACGTTATTTATATGTTGAACGGGGTAATTGTTTCACTGTCTTGCCTTTAATGACGACAAGGCGTTGGCTGCCTCATAACTGCCGAGTTTGCGCCCTCGCTTGTAGTCTTTCTTTGCATCTCTAAGATAGCCGAGTTGTTCATTGGCATAGCCTCGTATGTAGTAGAGTTGACCGTTTTGGAAGTGAGTGCTCAATGCTTGATTCACATAATGGATGGCCAAATTCCAATTCTTGTTTCTGTAAGCCTCAATGGCATCGTTGTGGTTGCGTTCGAAATATGCTCGTCTCTGTGCTGCTGTCTCTCTTGCCGCTTGGACGGCCATGCGCATGAGGGTTGGGTTGTACAAATCCATTGTTGGCATTTCTATGTAACGGTCATTGGCATACACTTGTGCATAACTGTTGACAGAAAGGATGCAAGACAATGTCATTAAAATAATACTCTTTTTCATTGTTCCTTGTTTTATGTTTATGATTCGACTGCAAAATTATAATCTCATCATGGATGCTCCAAATAAAAATGAATCACAAGCCTTGTGAAATGCTTATATTTGGAGCATCTGAGATTTGTCCGTACTTTTGTAAGCGAAATAGAATACATATAACATCCGACAAAATTATTGATATATGGAATACTGGAGAAGGGAACATAACAAGCCTATATCCATCGCCGTCAAGGGCTATGTGGACAAAACAAGTGGTAAGGTTGATGAGTCTCGCAAAGAAATTAAAAGGCGGTTTGATGGTTTAGACTGGAGATATCAGAAGCAGATTCTTTTTGCCTTCCTGCAATCTGGTGCAACTGACAGAGATTGGGCATACCGGAAATTGTACTCTTTCTGGGATGATTGCTTCATTCCGGCATTGCAGGAGTTGTGGGAGAAATACCATGAGACCCCTTTGTCGTGGCTCGTCATTCAATTTTTCCCTATAGACTATGTAAAGAAACATATTAACGAATTGGATGAAGGCCGGAATTACTTCTTCTTGTATAAACGCATGGAAGATGACAAGGACTTTGTCTTAGACCCAACCAGACTGAATGAAGCGGACCTGCTACATGTCAGGAATATGCGGGGACTTGTCAAAACAAAGAAAGATGCTGAGGATATATTCTATTTGTTGATGTACAGACTGAGCAGGGGGGCATACGACTTCAAAAAGCGCCATGTTGTTACATATCACGGCAAGTATCCCGTTATTTCAATCTTCGACAATCGCATCGTAGAAGGGATGATGCAAGAGATAGAAAGACTTTACCATCTTGATCACTACAAACTGGAAAAGGGCCTGCAAGGCTGGATATACATGGTTTCAGAAAATTATTTGAATGAGAACAAAGAAGATGAGAATATTGGTTTTCTGTTCGACAAAAAAGAGGAAGAGGTCATTTATGAAAGGATTGCTCGCAAGATGAAAGACACTTGCCATAGGTACATACCCGAAGAATATGCCAAAGTATGGGACTCTTTTGACATCTCAGACATGAGAAGTTTCCTGAACGACATAGAAAAAAGGCATGAAAAGAACACGAACAATCCTAAAAAACGTATGAACCATCTTCCTGAAAAAGATACCATAATGTCCGACAATGCACCCTTTTAGTAAAGTTTCCGTAGATAAATGACCGCATAAGGTAACAATATATTGGGATGTTTTAATATTTGTTTGTATTTTTGTACACCAAACAGTGTTTTATGAGCATCTGGCTAATCATATTATTTGTATATCTGGGTATTGTCATCATTGTCTCGCCATTTATAATTCGTGCGCTTATAAATGACCAAGAGGACAAGGAACGGGGACCGTGGTGGTTTTACCTGATATTTGCCTTCTTTACACCAATATTTATTCTGTGCCTCATAGTCTTTTTCTTTAAGCAAGTCTATCAATACGGATGGAGACTGGGGTGGACAAGGATTTTCCATGAAGAGACTTTCGAAAGATGGGAATCCATCATGGGAACCAAGGAGGAAAGAATTGACAAAGAGCTAAACGGATGGCCAGAAGACCCCGTAGAACGCGCCAAATGCCCAAGGTTGAAACTACGGTTGGACAATCAGTTTGAATGCAATGATTTCATTCAAGGGGCAGAGCGTTCACTTGTCTATGTCGCCAATGAGGAATGCCCCGAGCTGGAGGATTTGTTTGAGCATCATCTTGATGAACTTAATCTGTGGGGGGCACCTATGAGGATTAATTTCGTATATCTACCGACTCTGTTCAAGACATTGCAAAACGAGGAAGTGCAAAGTTATAAGAAGCCGTGGGTGAGTGACACCCCAAATAGAGAGATGGCGGTAGGCAACGACTATATGTTCCGTTTCCTTATTCATCCGGAAGACAGAGAGCGAATGAAACATGGCTTATATTTCTGCCAGAGTGAAGTTCGTTCTGACCATTACGTACAGACGTATATTTGTCATTATTACGAATTGCTTCCGCCAAGCGAAAAGGATTGGGACGAGCAATTGGAGGAGTTGAAGCATAGGCTTTACAACGAAGCCCATTGGCTCATGCCCGGGCTTGGCTGTACGATGAAAGACACAGCGGGGGATGAGCCCGATGACTATGCCGACAATCAGTTCAACACTCAGAAGGAGTGGCGTGAGAATGTAGATGATTTAATGGACGAAATACGGGAACGCGTGGAGAAACTTCGACAACGAGGGGTTGCCGAACATCTGTTGATGAAACTGATACATCCGCAGAAGAAGTTGAGCCAGATGGTGATAACTAAGGACTATCGAATCTTCTTGACAGACTATCAGAATATGGAAATCAAGATGGAACCACTGGTGAAGGCTGTCTATCTATTATTTCTCAATCACCCCGAGGGCTTATTGTTCAAGCATCTGCCAGACTACAGGAAGGAACTGACACTAATCTATCTTAAGTTGAAGCCGAACGGAATGACTGACAGAATAAGGCAAAGCATCGAGGACGTGACGAACCCCTTGCTCAATTCCATCAATGAGAAGTGTGCCCGCATACGAGGTGCATTCGTGGGGGAGTTTGACGACTGGTTGGCACACCATTATTACATTGATGGCTTGCGAGGAAGGGAAAAGAAGATAAGTCTGCCCCGTGAATTAGTGGTTTGGGAGGAGTGACTCTTCTTGGGTCGTCTTCCCTTTTGATATTTCATTTTCTATTCCAACTTTTGGGGTAAGAATGATGTGGGATAGAGATTTTTACCTATATTTGCATATCAATACAATGGTTACGTGTTTCCTGCTATAAAGAAAATGAAACGAGCGTTTTTACTCTTTGCATCATACTTGATGACAATGGACACCCTGTACGCACAGAACCAGTGCGACGACTTCGTGAAAGGGGCCGACGTGGGTTTCCTTGCCGGTCAGGAGCGGCGCGGCATCGTATTCCACGACCGCAACGGGCAGGAGCGCGAATGCCTGGAACTCTTGAAGAACGACTACGGAATGTCGGCCATCCGGCTGCGTGTCTGGGTGAATCCGCGTGGCGGCGACTGCGACAAGTTCGCCTTGCTGGCAATGGCCAAGCGGGTGAAGGCTTTGGGGATGGACCTGATGGTGGACTTCCACTACAGCGACTCGTGGGCTGACCCTGGCAAGCAGCCCATCCCGAAAGCGTGGCTCAGCCCTCACTGCTCCATCGGTTCGTTGCGGAGCACCGCTCTCGCTCCAGCGGCACTTTGCAAGCGACACAACAGCACTTTGCAAGCGACACAACAGCACTCTGCAAGCGACACAGCGGCACTCTGCTAAGGACTCAACAGCACTTTGCAAACGGCATAACGGTGCGCTACTATGGCGAAAGCGGCACTTACCATTGCCGACAAGACGCACGTCTTATTAATGTAAGACGCGCATCTTATCAACGCAAGACGCGCGTCTTGTTGATGGAAGACGCGCGTCTTGTTGACATAAGACCATTGTCTTGTTAGTATTGGTACACTTTGCTTCGAGCACAGGAATGTATCGTTTAGCCCATAGGGGCGCTTTGTTCAGACGATAGGAGAGTGCCGCTCAGGTCACAAGAGAGTGCCGCTCGATTCACATTGGAGTGCCGCTCAAATCGTTATCGAAGGGCACTATTAAACTTTGCCCAAACATAGTAATGCAGGCACCTATGGAATAGTAATCCTTAGGCACCTGCATTAGTATTGTTCAGGCCTACACATTACTATTCCACCTGTTCCTTCGGCCAATTTACAAGATAGACGGTCTCGGTGGCACGGGTGAGGGCGGTGTAGAGCCAGCGGAAGTAGTCGGGCGAGAGCATGTCCTCGGTGACATACCCCTGGTCGATGAAGACGCGCTGCCACTGGCCGCCCTGTGCCTTGTGGCAGGTGACGGCATAGGCATACTTCACCTGCAAGGCATTGAAGTATGGGTCTTCCTTCACTTTCTTTATCAAGTCGCGACGATTCGTAATCTCGGGATAGTCGGCACAGATGGCATTGAAGAGTTCCGTCTGCCGCTCCTGCGTCAATGCCGGTGCATCGCTCTGGAGCGTATCGAGCAGGATGGTTGCTTCCACCTCCATATCGTCGAAATCGGGAAACTGAAGAGTGGCATCGGCAAAGCGGAAACCGTAAAGTTCGCGCTCGTTGCGGTAGCGGCGCACCACGCAGACATCGCCGTTGGCAATAAAAGAGGCTCCCTCTCCTTGCTCTTCCTCCCTCAGCCAATAGTAATTGTTCTTGACCACAATGAGCTGGTCGCCCGACACCAGTTCCTCCTCATAGTCGAGAATGCGCGCACGAATGCCGTTATTGAAGACGTTTGCACGGCGGTTGGAGCGCGTCACGATGATGGTTTGGTCCACACCGCAACGATAGTAACAGTCCTCCAGATGTTCGATAAGTTCGTCGCCCGGCACCACACGCACATCGGGGAATCCCGCGAGGCGAATGCGTGGAAAATGGCCCATTTCATCGGTGGATATCAGTTGCCGAAGCATGGTGGCGTTCCACAAGATGCCAGAGTCATTGACCTGGCGCACCACCTGCGTCAACTCAGCGCAACGCACATGCAGTCCATAGCCCGCCAAAGCCAATGGGCTGAGTGCCGGACTGAGTTCCTCACCGACAGGAGGCAACTGGGCCGAGTCGCCCACAAGCATTAACCGACACCCCTCACCGGCATAGACATAGTGTATCAGGTCGTCGAGCAAACGCCCCGTGCCGAATGCCTTTCCGGAAAGCCCCTCGTTGCTTATCATCGAAGCCTCGTCAACGACGAATAGCGTATGGCGGTGATTATTGGCGTTCTGCTGAAAGCCTGTCATATCGGCCGAGAAGGTCTTCTGCCGGTAAATCTTCTTGTGAATCGTAAAGGCTGCATGGTCGGAATAAAGAGCAAACACCTTGGCGGCACGCCCCGTAGGTGCCAACAAGACAACAGGGCGGCGCAAAGCCACGAATGCCCTGACAAGAGCACCTACCAGGGTGGTCTTTCCAGTGCCGGCATAGCCCTGAAGAAGAAATATTTCTTCTCGGTCGGCCGAAAGGAGGAAATCGCACCAGGCATCCACCACATCTGACTGCTCTTGCGTGGGCGGATAGGCAAACTTTTCGAGTATAAAGCTCGCTAAATCACTTTTTATTGGCATCTTTCTGTAAAAAGTAGCTCAAAATGTGGGTTATTCAATTTATTTATGTTATTTTTGCACGATGAAAGGCACAAATCGGCGAAGAGCATCCCTGCTAAATGGGGTTTCCAAGCGATAGTGCCCAAACGATGCGCTAAATTACAAATAAAATTCTAAATAACGTTATGAAAAAGCTAATTAATGCACTTTTGGGCATTGCGGCACTGGCTATGTTGTTCATTTGCTATCGTAGCATTGCCGACCAACAAGACTTCGACAAGGAAGTCGTACAGCGTGAAAAGGACGTGAAGGCTCGTCTGATTGAAATCCGTCTGGCAGAGAATGCCTACAAGGAACAGAAAGATGAATTCTGCACCAGCTGGGACACCCTCATTGCTTTTATCAACGAAGGCAAGTTGCCTATCGTCACGAAGCAGGGTATCCTGACTGAAGCACAGATGGAGAAGGGACTGACCGAATCCAAGGCTGCCGCTATCGTAGCAAGTGGCAATGCCGCAGAGATTGCAGCCAACGGCTTGCAGGGCTTCCGTCGTGACACGACTTGGGTTTCTCTCCGCGACTCTCTTTACGGCCCGGACTTCAACGCTGAAGAAATCCGCTACATCCCCCACTCCGACGCACTGGATGGCAAGAAGAAGGAGTTCTATCTGGCTGCCGGCTGGATTAAGACGAAGTCTGATGCCATCATCCCCGCAATGGAGTGTGGTGCCACATTCGACACCTATCTTGTAGGCGAGAGCAAACTTTGGGCACGCGAAGCAGCCAACCGCAAGGAAATTGCCGAGCAGCAGGGGGCTTACGACGGGCTGAAGATTGGTGAATACAGCTCACTTTGGAACAACAATGCTGGGAACTGGGAATAAGCAGCTGACCGTGCAAGAACTATCCATCCGGATTTATTCGGATGGATTTTCTTTTTCCACGCCCCAAAGCCAGAAGGACGTGAAAGCAGCACACGGAAAGTCGCTGCACGAAGCCTTGGAGGAGGCCTTTGCAGCCAATGCACTGTTGCGCCCAGACTATGAGGAGGTGAACATCTATGCAGACTACCCCTCGACGCGCATCCCGCTGGACGAGTTCCGCAGCGAGGAGGCACAGGCCCTCTATCGCCTGACCTTGGGGCAAGACAGCCTCACGGGCATGAAGATGCACTACGAGATGTTGCCGGCATTGGAGGTCATCGAGGTGTTTGCCATCGAAAGCGACATCGAGGAAATAATACTTCGCCACTACCCCCACGCCACCATACACAGCTACTTCGGACAACTGATGAACCGTATGCTGGCACGGGACAAGAGAATGCAAGGCGACAACCGCCGACTCTATGCCCACACCAACGGGCGGCAGCTCTTCCTGTTCTCCTACAACGATGGCAAGCTCCAGTTTGCCAACTCCTTCGAAGCGAGCAGCCTCAGCAACCAGGTCTACTTTCTGCTCTATGCCTGGAAGCAACTCGGACTGCAACAGGCAAAGGACACTTGCATCCTTCTGGACAACAACAAGGAGTTGGAAGCCGAACTCCGTCGATACCTAAAAAACATAGAATGCGCGTAATCACAGGAAAATACAAGGGGCGCCATTTTGAGGTGCCCCGCACTTTCAAGGCACGCCCCACGACGGACTTTGCCAAGGAGAATCTATTCAATGTGCTTCAGGGCTATATTGACTTGGACGGGGCACATGCGTTGGACCTATTCTCTGGAACGGGCAGCATCACGCTGGAACTGCTTTCGCGTGGCTGTTCACGCGTGGTCTCCGTGGAAAAGGACCCATTGCACTATCGCTTCATCACAGGTTTCCTTGAGAAACTCGGCGACGAAGCGGCCTTTCCCGTCCGTGGCGACGTGTTTAAGTTCCTTTCCACACTGCACGAGCAGTTCGACTTCATCTTTGCCGACCCCCCTTACACATTGCCCGGCATCGCCGACCTGCCAGACCTGGTGCTCGACCGCGACCTGCTCCTCCCCGATGGGCTTTTTGTTTTGGAACATGGAAAAGGGGATAACTTCGAAAGCCATCCCCGTCTCGTGGACCACCGCCAGTATGGCAGTGTGAATTTCTCGTTGTTTAAGTAGATTTCCCGGAGGGCGGAGATTCCGGATTTTCCGGATTTTCCGGGTCATCCGGGTCATCCCGAGGATTCCGAGGATTCCGAGGATTCCGGAGAAGACTCTTTAGAACGGCCTTCCGCCGCCACCGCGTCCACCAGGACCGCCACCACGATTACCACCGCCAGGACCTCCCCATCCGCCAGGACCACCAAATCCGTTGGCACGGGCTTCCTTGCTACCTAAGAGGTTGAGGGTGTAGATGACGTGTACCATCACATAACTATTGATGGCGTTTGTCCATGTATCACTGCGCATCGTCGCAGAGATGTTTCGACTGATGTTGGAGCGTTTGCGCAGAATGTCGTACCATTGTACGCTGATAGACAGGTCTTGCCCTTTGAGCCACTTTTTCAGATTCTGGCTGAGCTGGGCATTCCAGATTAGTTCGTTGGTGTTCATCGATTCATCCGCGTAGCCGCGACGGCTCTGCTGGCTAATGTCTGTAGCCAGCGACATTTGCCACGGGAAGGTGATATTCAGGTTTCCGCCATAACTGAAAGTCCAGCTGTCGATGTTGGCATTGGCCTGAAGCTCATTACGTGCGTGCTGATAGTTGAAGCCGCTATTCAAGCCGATTTCGTAGGTGCCCTCGTCGCCGAAGTCGTTACGGTAGTTCAGGCGAAGATTGTCGCTCAGGTTGGTGTTCTTGGTAGTCGTCTTCTGCAGAGCCACCTGGCTGAACACCTTGTCCATGTCTACCACCGTAGTACTGCCGTCGCGATAGATGTCGCCCCACGTACTGCCGTCCGAGTTGCTGGACAGGTATCCCACGTGGTTGTTGTAGCTCACGTTGGCGAAGTTCATCAGGTTGAAGTGTTTGTCCGTATCCAATGCCGTGTTGAACATGATGGAGGTTCCCAGGTCCCAGTTGCCGTCAATGTTCATGGGGCGCGTGTAGCGTGCACCGGTGTTGGTATCGTAGATGGTGGCCGTGGAGATGCTGTTCTTCGTATTGTTGTAACGGGCATTAATCATCCAGCCACGCTGTTTGTCAACGTTGTAGCCGTTGTAGAAGGCAAAGAAATTGTTGGCCCACGACGAACGCAAACCAGCATTACCCGTTGAGATGTTCAAGGGGTCACTGCTATCGACGACTTCCAGCAGGTTCGTCATCGAAGGTTGCGACATCCTGGCATTGTAGCGTAAGCGCAGCTGACTGGTGTTCGAGATTTTCCAGCGCATGTCGACACGCGGTGCCCAGTTGAAGGTGTGGCGCACGACGGTCGTGTCAATGTGACTTTTCTGATAGTCCATGTGCGTCGTCTGCGGCTGGAAATTGACACCCGCATTCAGACGGACATTCTGCCCGTTCTCGAACGTTCGAGTGTAGCGAGCCATCAAGGATGCATCGTGGTTGTACTCCCGATAGGTGGCATACTGCGAATTCTCTGCATTGTAGCAGTAGTTCAAACTGTCCAATCCTGGGAGGTAACCCAAATAGAGTTGCTCTGCTGTGTAGTAGCCGCCAAACTTAGTCAGCAGGGAGTCGATGCTGTACATCGAGCGGTCGTTGTCCGAATAGCGATACTGAAACTGATAGCGGGCTTGAAGATTCAGGTTCTTAGTGATAGGTTCGGTATAGGAGAGCTGTCCTTGCACATTGTAAGAGGTAGAGGGCGAAAGATTGTACTGATTGGTGAAGGTGGTCTTATACTTTGCAGGGTCAGTGTCATCCTTCTGCTGATAGTAGTTTATCAGCGAGCGGCTCCATGAGGTGTTGTCAGAGTGCGAATAGCGTCCACCTGCATTCAGGGTGAAGTTTCGTCCCGCCTTGCCCAGACGGCGATTCAGTTGTGCATCGGCGTCGAAGTTGGCAGAGTTTCCTTTATTCTTGGTCTGGCGAGTGTTGTCGTTGACAGCTATCCGGTCGCGCACAGTCTGGTTCTCGGCCAGATTGTACTCTCTCACGCTTTGGTCACCGACCTTATACAGTTTCAGGGGATTATCAAAGTAGTCGTAAGGGTCCTCGTTGAACGTGGCACTGAAGTTATTCCCGTGGTTGTTCGTCCATGTGCGGGAGAAATTGGGGCGGAACATCAAGTTCGTCATCGAGTCGGGTTGCCACTCAAAGCGCAGGTTACCATTTAGGTTCTTGCTTTTGTTGATGGCGTTGTTCTCGGAGTTCGAGAAAGTACTGCGCGTTTCGTCAAGGAACATTTCACTGTTCGTGCGTGTCTGCACATCATTCTTACGCTGGTTGTAGCGTAAGTTTCCGCCCAGTTCCAGGTAGCCCGCTTCGTCCTCCTTCTTACCATTGTCCCAGACAAAGTTCAGGCCATACATGCCGCTCGTGGTTATACCCTGGCCGCTGCCACCCCACCATCCACGGCCGCCACCGCCCGGGAAGGAGTTGTCGTTGATGTTGTTTTGGCTCCCCAGCAGTGTGAACTGCATGTGATCGGTGTATCGGCTCAGGTTCAACTTAGCCGTATATCGGTCATGGGTTCCGTACCCAAGGTCGGCATTGATGAGCCATCCTTCCTTCATCCCCTTCTTCACAGTCAGGTCAAGTACGGTCTCTTCTTCGCCGTCATCGATGCCCGTAATACGGCTGTAGTCACTTTTCTTATCATAGGACTTAATCTTTTCCACCATCTTCGTCGGGATATTCTTCATCGCCATCTTCGTGTCGTTATTGAAGAACTCCTTGCCGCCGACCATGATTTTGCTGACGGTCTTACCGTTTATCTTGATGGTGCCGTCCTCGTCAACCTCCGCGCCCGGCAATTTCTTCACCAGTTCCTCCAGGGCAGAGCCTTCGGGCAGGCGATATGCGCCAGCGTTGTAGACAAACGTGTCCTCCTTCATTTCCACCTGAGCCAGTTGTGCCGTCACCTGTGCCTCCTTCATCACCTTGGCATCCTCCTGCAAGACCACAGTCCCGAGGTCCAGCATCTTATTTTTCTTATCCAGCGTCACCGTCTTCCACTGTGTGACATAGCCCATGTAGGAAATGCGAAGCAGATAGGTCCCATACTTCGAGACCGGCATGTTCACCAGTCCTTCCACATTACTCACCACGCCTGTCACCTGCGTGCTGTCTTTCTCAGTCAGCAGAACCACCGCCGCACCGGGCAGAGGTTCGTTGAGCGTACCGTCCACAATGGTCGCCGTTACCGTGGCCTTCTGTGCCATTGCCGCTGCTGAGCACATAAACAGCAACAGCAAGTTCACAATTATCTTCTTCATATCGTATATAAAAAGTCTGTAATATTCATGTCGACACACGATAAATAAGACGCACCCGAGCCGACATGGTTTAATCCATTGACCGATATTTACCATAATATAATATAAAGCATGGGAGCATTCCCGACAGAGAATGCCCCCATACACATTTAAGTGAGAGATACTACTTATTTGGCTGCCTCGGGCTCTTCCTCAATCTTGCGTCCCATGACGAGGTAAGCCACAGGAGCGGCAACAAGCATAGAGGAGAACGTACCGAACACGACACCGAGAATCATGGCGAAGGAGAAGCTGATAATGCTGCCTGCGCCCTTGAATGCCAGACCAATCACGAAGATGACGGCCAGTACGATGAAGGTGCTGACTGAAGTGTTGATGGTACGGTTCAGCGTAGCGTTCAGTGAGTCGTTGAACAGGCGCTGACGGTCACGCTTGGGATAGAGCTGAATGTTCTCACGGATACGGTCGAATACCACCACCTTGTCGTTGATAGAGTAACCAATGGCCGTCAGGATGGCACCGATGAAGGTTTGGTCAATCTCCAGCGAGAAGGGCACAAAGCCCCAAAGAAGTGCGTAGGCACCCAGGATGATGACGATGTCCGTAATCAGTGCGACGATGGCACCTATGGAGAAGGCCATGTTGCGGAAGCGCAGAAGGATGTAGAGGAAGATGGCCACAAATGCCAGTCCTACAGCCCACATAGCCCCCTTCGTGATGCTTTCTGCCACGGAAGGACCCACCTTCTGGCTCGAAATGATAGAACCGCCCTCACGCACGTCGCGGTTGATGAAGTTGCCCAGCTCCAGGTCGCTTGCCAAGAAGCCACCGTTCTTCAGAGCCGTGAACAGCTTTTCTTCAATCTCGCTATCCACTTCCACGCCGTCCTCGTCGATGCGATAGTTGGTGGAAATACGGATGGTCTGGCCACCGGTACCAATGGCAATGGCCGAGGTATTGCTCTCGGGGAATGCCTCGCTCAGCAAGCCACGCACCTGCTCGGGCTGAACCGGCTTGTCGAAGGTTACCACGAAGTTACGGCCACCCGTGAAGTCGATGCTCTTGCTGAATCCACGGCCGAAGACGGCGATGAGCGAGATGAGAACAATGACACCAAAGAAGGCGAAGCTCTTCTTGTAGTTCGACATGAAGCGGAAGGTGGGATTCTTGAACGACATGCGATTGCCCAGCGCAGTCTTGAAGGTCAGATTCTGAACCCACTTCCAATCGCGCTCGATTGCAGTCGAATAGAACCAACGGGTAAGGAACACGGCGGTGAAGAACGAAGCGAGCACACCGATAATAAGCGTGGTTGCGAAACCACGGATTGGTCCTGTACCAAAATAGTAAAGGATGACACCCGTGATGACAGTGGTCAAGTTAGAGTCGAAGATGGCACTGAAGGCATTGCTGTAGCCAGCCCCCAGAGCTTCGCGGATGCGCTTGCCGGCCTTCATTTCCTCCTTCGTGCGCTCATAGATAAGCACATTAGCATCGACGGCCATACCGAGGGTCAGCACCATACCGGCAATACCGCTCATGGTCAGGGCTGCCTGGAAGGAAGTCAGAATACCCACGGTGAAGAAGAGGTTGAAAAGCAGGGCGCAGTTGGCAACCATACCGGGGATGAAGCCGTACATGGCAATCATGTAGAACATCAGGATGACGAAGGCCAGAATGGCACTGTAGATACCCATGCGGATAGACTCGGCACCGAGGGTCGGGCCCACGATTTCCTCACTTACGATGTGGGCGGGAGCAGGCATCTTACCAGACTTCAACACGTTGGCCAAGTCCTTGGTGTCCTCCAGCGTGAACGAGCCGGTAATCTCAGAGCTTCCGCCCGTGATTTCAGAGTTCACGTTGGGAGCACTGTAGACGTTGTCGTCCAGCACGATGGCAATGCAGTGGCCCACATTCAGCTTCGTGAGTTGAGCCCAACGGCGAGCCCCTTCGAGGTTCATCTTCATGTTGACGCAGGGACGGCCAAACTGGTCGTAAGTATCACTGGCATCCGTGATGACATCGCCCTCCAGGGGAGCACGGCCACTGCGTTCAGTGACGCGAATGGCATAGAGATAGTAGTAGTCGGAGCCGTCGGTGTCGTTGATGCCCTTGACTCCCCACTTCAGACGAAGATCGCCAGGCAGCGTGGCCTTAGCCTCGGGTGTCTCGAAGAGGGCAGAAATGGTCTCCAGGTCGCGCTTGTGAGCAAAGCCGACCACACAACCCTGACTGGACTGCAACTGCAAGCGAGCCAACAGGGGGTGTTCCTTCAGTGCGGTCTCACGGTCGACGGTGTTGTCGGCAGCCGGAGTCTTGTCACCGCTGATGGCAGCAGCCAGGTCACCCTTCTTAGCCTCAGCCTTGGCGGTGTCGGCTGTTGCTTCTGCGGCAACCTCGGCGGGTTCTGCCACTTCGGCGGTCTCCGTCTTCCCGGCTTCTTCAGCCTCTTTTGCAGGCTCTGCCTTTTCCGAAACATTGGCCGCAGCCAGACGGCTGTCGAGGTCTACGAGCGACTGCAGGACCTCCTCTGCGGTATAGGTTTCCCAGAACTCCAGATTTGCGCTACCCTGCAACAGCTTGCGGACACGTTCGGGTTCCTTCACGCCAGGCATTTCCACCATGATGCGGCCTTCCTGGCCTTCGAGGGCTTGGATGTTGGGCTGAACGACGCCAAAGCGGTCGATACGGGTGCGGAGCACGTTGTATGAGTTGTCGATGGCGGCCTTCACCTCCTCACGGAGCACTTTCTCCACCTGAGCGTCGGTGCTGGTTGTCCCCACCTTGTCGCGCAGCTGCTGAGTGGCAAACAGCGTGGCAAGATTGCCTTCGGGAACCAAGCTCTTATACTCGCGAATAAAGTGCGTGATGAAATCACCGCTACCCTTCACCGAGGCCTTCTGAGCAGCATCCACGGCTTTTGCGAAGTTCTCGTTTGTTGTCTCTTTGTGATCGGAGAGAGCCTTTACGACATCGGCCACACTGACCTCCAGAATCACGTTCATACCGCCCTTCAGGTCCAGACCGAGTCCCAGACCCATTTCGCGGCACTGCTTCAGTGTCCAGACATTGGCATACACCTTCTGGTTCTGGATTGAATCCAGATAGTGCTGTCCTGCATCCTCGCCCTCAACGGCGGCAATCTTCGCTGCCTTGTTCTCCTCATAGCTGACAACCCAACTGAAGCTCATGTAGAACAGGCAGATCAGCGACAGCAGAACGGCGATCAATAGTACAAATCCTTTGTTTTGCATTGTTTAGAAATTATTTAATTGTTTAATGTTTTTTGTTCATTTTCAGAGGTGCATTCTCTCGCATACGCGCAAATAGCGCACAAAGATACGAATAAGCGAGCGAAAAAACAAATTTATTTGCCCTTTTCCGAGCGAGAATACCTAAAAACGAAGTCTAAAGATACGAATAAGAGAGGAATGTGCGTCTCACTACGCGGAGAGTTTCTACCGCTTTTTCAGTTTGGCAATGACGGGACAATGGTCAGAGGCTGTCATGGTACGGTCTATATGCACGCTCACGCAGTCCCAATCACGGGAACAGAATATGTGGTCAATGCGAACGGGGAAGTTTTTTTCGCGGAACGTGATTCCCACCCCCCGGCCACAGCGACGGAAGACATTCTGCAAGCGACGGCTCACGGTCTGATAGGAATAGGATATGGGCGTTTCGTTGAAGTCCCCGCAAAGTATCACGCGGCGCCCACGGGGAAGATGGTCGAGATAGTCCGCCAATGCCTGTGTCTGCAAGGCCCGGTTGTGGGAACTGGAGGAGAGTTTCTGCAGCAGGAAGAGGAGTTCCTGCTTAAACTTGCCTTTCGAACGTTGGTTCAGCATACTGCCATATTCGTCCTTGTCATCCTCGCTGAAACGATAGCACTCAAGATGGGCGTTGACAAGCGTCACCGTGTCTCCACCTATGAGCAGATGATAGGCTTCGGAGCCATTGTGACGCTGCGTTTCAGCCTTCACCGTATCACACGAGAGTATGGGATAACGTGTCATCACGCAGCGCAACACATTTCCCTGCCGCAAATTATAGCCCCTGGCCCGCAGGCTGTCATGGTATTCCTGATAACGGCGGTTCTGGAAACCATATTCTTGCAGACAGATGATGTCGGCACCGCTCTCCTCCAAATAGGCGAACCCGGCTCCGACGGAATCACGCGGATAGGAATGGAAATCGTAGGCATTCCACTGCATGACGGTCACGACATCCGCCTCGTCCGAAGCACCGTGAGAAGAGAGTGATACGGGAAAATAGTCGAGAATGTAACCGCCACAAATGGCCATGCCTACAACGGGCACGACCAACAGGCGAGGGCGGAACAGCAACCAGAAGGGAAGAAACAGCAGATTGAGGAAAAGGAAAAAGGGGAAAAGCAACCCTGCCACCGCCATGCGGGGATGGAAAGCCGGGTTGACCCACGTCGTGGCACAGCAAGCCCACAGAAGAAACAGGGAGAGCAAATTGGCCCCAAGGAAAATCGAGGTGAAAAACTTTCCCACCACCGAACGCTCGTTCTTTTTGTCTGCCCTGTCTTTCAACGTTCCGATTTCTCTTATTTGTTACCTCCCGCTCGCATCGAAGAGTTTGCGTTTTTCCTCTTCGGTCAGACTTCCGTAACCACGTTTCTTCACCTTTTCGAGGATGCGGTCCACCTCTTCCTGATTAGCACGCCGACGTGCATTATAGTCCATTTCATCGGTAAATTTTGTATTCCGCTGATAATGGAACGAGGATCTATTCTTGCTTGACTTGCCGAACTTCCCCCACCAACTCTGCCACATTTTCTGGAGTCCGCCCGGGCGACGCCAATGGAGCAGAAGCAGCAAACCGAACAGCATCCCCCCCAAGTGTGCCATGTGAGCCACCCCATCGTTGCTGCGCAACATGGCCGACAGCAATTCGACGACGGCATACCCGACCACGAAATACTTGGCCTTGATGGGAAACGGGATTGGGATGATAAACATCCGCTCTTCCGGGAACGTCATGCCGAAGGCCAGCAGGATGCCATAAACGGCCCCCGAAGCCCCGACCGTATTCCACATATTCAACGCCTCACGCAACTGTTCCCGAGGCACGGCCGAAATCTCGGGCATGAGCATGAGATAGTGGATATACTGCACCAGCTCCTGCATCAGTCCGGCGCCGATGCCGCACACCATATAATAAATAAGGAAGCGTTTCTGCCCCAACACTTGCTCTACGATGCGCCCGAACATCCACAGGGCAAACATGTTAAAGAAGAGGTGCTCAAAGCTGCCGTGCATGAAGAGATAGGTGACTATCTGGTGGGGCCGGAAGCCGCTGGCCATGAAATAGTGGAGCCCCAGCAGTTCATTGAGATTGAACCCATAGCCTGTGAGGACATAGCTTGCGAAGAATGCCAATACGTTTATAATGAGCAGATTTTTTGTAACTGGCGGCATTTGTAGTCTCATAATCCTTTTTTCGTCGATAATGCGAATGCAAAAGTACATAAAATCCTCATAAAAACGGCACAAAATAGCCAATATGACGACTATTTTATATTTTTTTTTGAATTTTTGGCTTAAATTCTTTGTTAGTATGTGAACTTTACCTAAATTTGCCCATGAATGATTTAGAAAACCGATATTTTATTAACTATTTAATTTCTAATTATGAACAAGACTGAATTAATCGCTAAGGTTGCCGAGGTTGCAGGCCTGAGCAAAGTTGATGCAAAGAAGGCTGTCGATGCAGCAGTAGAAGCCGTCAAGGGTGCCTTGAAGGCTGGTGAGAAGGTACAGGTTCCCGGCATCGTCACATTCTCCGTTGAGAAGCGTGCTGAGCGCAAGGGTATCAACCCCGCTACCAAGAAGGCCATCACCATCCCCGCAAAGAAGGTGGTTAAGGCTAAGGTTGGTTCTGAGCTGGCTGCTGCTGTCAAGTAAGCCATACTGCTACAGACCAAGACATAGGGGGGGGCGTCACACGTGTTACGCCCCCCTTTTTCTTTACAAGGCAATCCTCGAACACATGAAGAAGATGAATCTCTGGAGCCTGCTACGCAACGTATGGCCCTTCGTCACCCCCTACCGCTGGCTCATCGCCATCACCATCACCCTCACCTTCGTCGGCAGCCTCATGGCTCAGGTCAATGCCGTCGTGCTCGACCGCACCGTAGACGCCATCAACGCCCTCATACAGCGCCCCCGGTTCACCTGGGCCGAAGCCACCCGTATCCTCGTCCTCGTCAGCGCCATCCTGCTGGGGAAGGAAGTCATCTCGGCCCTGGTCACCTTCTTCCAGCGATACTACGGCGAAAAGATGCGCATCCTCGTCAGCCGCGACCTCTCGCTGAGCGTCGTCGACCGCATTCTCTCCTTCCGCATGGCATTCTTCAACACGGACGACAACGCCACCGGAAAGCTGCAGTCGCGCATCGACCGCGGCATCATGAGCCTCTCCAACACCGTCAACAACTTCTTCATCGAGATTCTGCCCCTCTTCACCAGTGCCGTCCTGGCACTCGCCCTGATGTTCGCCGCCAACGTCTATGTCGGACTGGTGGCCCTCTGCATCGTCCCCATCTACTTCTATGTCACCAACCTCCAGGCCAGGCGCATGAAAGGCGGCCGCCGCCACATCTTCGAAAACCACCAGCGCGTGTCGCAGGGCATACTCGGCATTCTGGAAAGCATCTCCGTCATCAAGTCATTCAACCGCGAGGAACTGGAGGCCCGGCAACAGGCCGGCATACAACAGGACATGACCGACCAACAGATGGCCACGCGCAAGCAGAGCTACCTCTTCAACGGTCTGAAGACCTTCCTGGAACAGATTGGCACCGTGCTCATCATCATCCTCACCGCCTACCTCGTGCTCATCGACTATCCCGGCATGACCATCGGCAAAATCATGTACCACGTCATGCTCTTCTCCAATGTCAGCGCCCCCATCCGCCAACTCCACCGCATCTACGACGACATGAACGACGCCCTCATCTATGCCGAGGGCTTCTTCGGCATCCTGCACGCCGACGACGAGGTGGAGGCCACGGGCACGTACCATCCCGAACGGGTCGAAGGCCTGCTGGAGATGCAACACGTCGACTTCACCTACCCCAACGGCACCCAGGCCCTGCACGACGTGAGCCTACAAATCCAGCCGGGCAAGATTACCGCCCTCGTGGGGCTGAGCGGAGCCGGCAAGAGCACCATCGTCAACCTGCTCGACAAGTTCTACACACCCCAGTCGGGTACAGTCACGCTCGATGGCACGCCCCTCAGCGAATGGGACACCCGCTGGCTGCGCGACCACATCGGGCTGGTGCTGCAGAAAAACCACATTTTTGGCGGTTCCATCGAGGAAAACATCCTCTACGGCAATCCCAGCGCCACTCATGAGCAGGTGGTGGAGGCGGCCCGTAAGGCCTACATCTACAACCAAATCATGCAACTGCCGCAGGGGTTCCAGACGTCGGCCCTCGAACTCTCCGGCGGACAACAACAGCGCATCGCCATCGCCCGCATGTTCATCAAGAATCCGCCCATCATCTTCCTCGATGAGCCCACCGCTTCGCTCGATGCCATCGCCACGGAGCAAATCAAGGCCTCCATCGACGCCATCAAGGCCGGGCGCACCGTCATCATCATCTCCCACAACATCGGCCAAATCATCGATGCCGACCAAATCTACGTGCTGGAGCGGGGCCGCGTCGTGCAGAGTGGCACACCCGCCGAGGTCTACCGTCAGGGCGGCCTCTATAAGGAGATCTTCGATGCCTCGGCCCGCAGCATGAATGCCGACAAGATTGCCGCCACGCTGGGGTAGCCCCCTCCTGCAAGTCCGCTGCAAAGTTACACTATTTTTGATGCCCTCTCCAAACACTGGAGGGGGCATCTTACAAAATGGCAATCGCGTCGAGGCGGTCGGGGGCTATCTGTTATACAGCAGCCGGCCCTCGCCATCCATGCCCTCGGCCTCCACGCAGATTTGGGTCTTCCGGCAGTTGTTGTAGAACGTGACATGCGCCCGGCCCTGTTCGTCTAGCCGCAGGTCGGGGTTCCAGTAGAGCGTCCGTCGGTAGTCGGTGGGTTGCTTGGGCTGTTGCCGAGAATAGTCGGGGTGGTAGAAGTCCTCCTGATAGGCAAAGCCGTGCAGGATGTAGCGGCGGTCGCGGTAGGTCACGCGCCGCTCGTTCCCCGGCAGTCGGTGCAGCGAGACCTCCACCGAGGGCTGGTCGTCCTGCCGATAGCGTGCGCTGCCCTCGTTGCGGGGCGAGTAGTCGGTGTAGAGATATATCTTGTCGAGGTACTCCAGACGACTGTATGCCCGTTCCACGCTGGGGGCAGCGAATGCGTCTGTCTTCATTCCGGCCCCTGCCACACGCATGCTGTCACAGAACAGGGCCATGTCGTAGTGCCGGTGCATGTTCATGTCGCCCACATAGTTCTTTATGACAGCCTCTGCTATTTCACTTGTACCGCCATAGCCTAATGAATTAAAGAAAACATATGATATTGGTGGAACCGGATCTATTTTAGCAAGGACGGAAAGATAGAGACTGGTCAGCAGTCCTGCATCCATTGCTTCGTTTCCTGCCTCGTATGCGTCCTTTACAAGGACCGGCTTGGAGAGATTGATTCGGCGAATACCGTTTCGGCGTGCGCGGATGGTCACTTCGTGGAGCAGGCGGGTGCTGTCGGTATGCAACTGGCCATCGGCCTTGCCCAGTTTCGGCGTTGCAAAGTGGGTGTGATAGTAGGTGTAGGGCTTGATCCAGCGTGGGTAGGGGAAATTGAGCCGTACATAGAATTCTGCGTCTTCGTGCAACCGCTCATATTCGTCGTCCTCCATCTGTATCCAGTTCTTGTTGCGGAACTTCTTTACCCATAGTTTCCGTTTTTTGCTGTGCCATAGGGCGGTGTCGCGGGCGGCAAGGAAAAGCACACAGTCGCCGTAGAAGCGAGGCAGTTCCAACTTGAACCGACCTTTGTTCTCCGTCGTCATTTCGCCCACGATGCCGCTTTCCTGCCCCTTGGGCGCATCTGGCTTCACCATCTCCACATGTACGCACACCTCATGTTTCAGCCCTCCGTTGAGTTGTTGGACATTTTCAGCCAATCTGTTCCTGCCAAGGTTGTTTCCCACGCCGAAGGATTTTTGTGCCTGAACCATACCGTCATACATTTCCTGCCCTACGATGTTTTCGCCGGAAGAGAAAGAGCGATAGTCTGTTTTCCCTCCTTCTGATGCAGGAGCCTTTGACTCACCCCTTGGCGTGTCAATCTCACTCATCAGAGTGCTTCCATTCTCTCCCTGGCGCCAATGCCAATTTACGGCTTCCAGATATGTCCTTACCACATATATCTCGGGGAACGTACTATATTTGTTCACCGACCCCGTCACCGTCTGGCTCTGCTCCGCCGGATGTGTAATCTCCCATGCCCCCGGCACGGCCATGTCGCGCCACCGGAAGCGCCGCCAGCCCTGCGTCATCATCAGGAGGTCCAGTCCGCGGCGGTGCTCCGCATCGTCACGCTCGAAGTACCACTCCGGCTGCGGCACGAAGCCCTTTATCTCCGACGAGAGCAGCATCTCGGTCAGTATGTTGCCCGAGTCGAAGGTCTGGTCCTGACGTACGGCGTCGCGCACGGAGAGGCTCAACGCACCGCCTGCCGCCCCCTCCAGGGTGAGGTCCACCGGCTCGTAGGGTCCGTACTCCTCCTTCTGCCCCGTGACGGCGAGCGTGGGTCTTGCCGCCTCCGGCTTCATGACGAAGAACAGACGGTCGGCCCACACGCGTCCCTCCTCGTCGAAGACCGTCACCTGGTTGACGCCCGTGGGGAGTTGAAAATTGAAAATTGAAAATTAGGTTTCGTATCTATTTCCATGAAGTGGCTCGTCACCCCCTCGTGCATCAAGGTCAGTCCAAGCGGTTTATCTACTGACGAATGTATCTGGAAGTGCCACACCGAATCCTCCCGGGTGACCTGCAGCGCCACGCCCTCCCGGGCGATGTCTCCCAACCTGGCCTTTGCCGTCTCGCCCCCTTCCGTCACGAATACCGCTTCGTAGGTGCGCCCGGCCTCGGGGACGAAGGTGAACGAGCCTCTCCCCCTGTGCTCCGTGCTGACTTCTGTAACCTCCTCGCCCAGCCAATTCTTAATTCTTATTTCTTCATTCTTAATTTGCAGGGACACCCGTCCTTGCATTGCTTCCCCCTCCTCCGTGGCCGCCTCGAAGGCCACGCGGCAGGGCACGCCCGCCGTCAGGCTGCCGCCTTCGGGGAAGAGCGACAGCACGAGCCCGGGCTTCTTCTCATCCTTGCGGAAGTAGCGCCGCAGGGGTCGCAGGGTCATGTCGCGCACGTACTGCCCCGCCTCCTGGGGTTTGTCATAGACGGGGAAGACCCGGCTGTAGAGTTTCTCATAGTCGCGGAAATAATCCTTGGCCATCTCTTTGTTATAAAACCACTGTTCCGTGTGTTTGTTGTGCGGGTGCTCTGTCTGCCCCCAGTTCAGCTGCCATCGGGTGTAGGCCCGCAGTTCGAAATAGCCGCTGTACAGTGTGTCGGGCAGGGCGAAGAATCCGTGTCCGCGCCCGTCGCGCATCTCCACCAGCTTACGCTCCACGAGGAACCCGTCGTGGTTCCACAGCTCGGCATACAGCACGCGGCTTATCTTGCTCGGCCGCCCCGTGTCCGTGCGCCGTGTGTAGGCCGCGAACCAGACGGTGTCGCCCAGGAAATAACCCGTGTTGTCCATCTGCACGTACACCTTCTCCTGCGGGATGCGCTCGCCGAACAGCCGTGCGCGGTCGGCCAGGCGGGCAAGCGAGTCTGGCTGAGTACCTCCTGCCAGATTAGCAGGCAGGAGGTACATTAATAGAAACAAGAACAGATATTTCATAGAAGTCTACTTATTCCACTTCACATTGCGGACGTCCTCAGGTCTCTCCTCTCTTTCCGCCTGACCGCAGGTGAAGGCACCTGCGCACCAGTCATCGCCGTTACAAAGTTACAACATTTCTGTCCGTTTTCCAAATCGGGAGGGGCCTTTCTTACAAAAAGGCAACTTGCCCGTCGCGCCAACGCTTTTTCTTCTTCCTAACCGTAAAATGGAGAGGATTTTCTATTCAATGATGTAGATTAACTTCCAGTCATGGCTGTTAGCCTCAAAGTCCTTGATGTCGTTCTTCTTCCAGTCGATGCGCGTACCCTGCTGGTCGTAGGTGTCATAATAGATGCACGACGATAATATGCTCCAGATGTGATATACCGCCTCTTCTTTCCAGACTCCTTGGTAAACTTTGTATTTATCCAGGGGCTTCAGGTTGTCCTCAATGTCCTGCAACTTTGCGGACAGCCAGTACGGCATCTCGCTTTTCGGGATGATTTCCTTCGGTGTGCTTTCAGGCAATGTGAACTGTTCCTGGCTCTCGATGTTGTTTTCCTCATCACTGCTGCAGGCCGTGCCGAGCAGGAAGAATGGCAAAAGAAATAGCAACTTTTTCATAGCTGTTGAATTTTTGAAAGTTTGTTAACCGAGTATTAAAAATAATTGCAAATATGAGGATTTACCGTCAGATATCCAAACAATTTGAATTTTTTTATCATAGTAGCTTAGTTGAAGGGATTGCTTTCTAATTGCAATTAGGTTCTTATCTCCACTATCTGCTATTTCCTTTAAATCCGCAGCCTGTGAGAACTGTAGGTAAAAGAAGACTGAGAATAATATGATTAAAAACTTTTTCATAGTCCTTTAGTTTTAATGAGTGTATAAACAGAGTACTCTGTCTACAATATTATATAGGCATAGAACGTGATGCCGCCACGGACGATTTGCAGTTCATACGTGCCCGTGAGGGTGCTGGGGAACGTCACCGACGTCTGATTTTCCTCGATGAAATCGGCAAAAATGATATTCTCACTCTCGTCCAAGAGTTGCACCGTACAGCCCTCAAGGGACTCGTCGAAGGAGAGGACGTTGCCATCGAGATAGACCACGGGGACGAGGATGGGGGATTTGGAAGGTTGGCTTAGTTCTCCACCTGTACTTGTTTGTTTAATTTTAATGGGAACTTGCTCCCCCTCGGCCATTACGGGCAGTGCCATCACTGACAGCACCAAAGCGATTGAAACAAAAAATGACTTTTTCATAGTATTGCAGTTTTGTCGGTTGCAAAGTTATGAAAAAGTCCTTGTCCGTGCCCTAAATATCAGGCTCTCCCTTCAAACCTATTTTACACCTTTTTAGACGAAATATCGCTCTTTTTTATTGATATATAATAAATTAGAACATATTACACCTAATTTACACCTTTGGCCAGATTCCTTAGTGTCTGGATGAGCGTGGGGGCACTGCTGTCCCCTGCCAGTTTGTGATTGGCCTTCCTCTTCACATTGGTGATACGCTGGGAAGAGGTTTCAAGCAGGATTGCCGCCATGCCTGTGGAAAATCCTATATGGGTAAGGATGCAGGTGTATCGTTCCTGGCGGGGCATATCGGCAATGGAGGGAAAGGCCAGTGGAAAGTACTGCTTATAGATGTCTGACAATTCTCCCCATTTCTTCTCCGAAGGTGCTTTCCAGCCTTTCACCATCAGGGTCTTTTCCTCAAAAAACGTCACAATCTCTTCCTTTCTTATGCGTTCTTCTTTTTCAAGGATGTCCAGCACGCCGCTTTTGTCCATATACCAGCCCAGTTCGGTTTCGAGTTCCCTTATCCGTCCTTCCTTTTCTTCCAGCAACCTCTCCGTCTCTATGGAGATGTCGGATGCGTCGCAGGTGTGCCGGAGTATGGTGTACTCTTTTATAAGTTTTTGATATTCACTTGTTTTGTTCTCATATTGTTTCTCCAGGGAGTCGTATTCCTGCTCCTTTCGTCGAGAACGTGCCTTCGCCCTGCTGTAGGCAATATAGAATAGGGCGAAAGCCAAGGCTGAGGCAAGTGCGATGAACCATGAGAACGATTTGGCCCGGCTGGCCTCCTGCGCCTTTTGGGCAGCAAGGTTCTGGTTCCGCTCATAGCGGTACATGGCAGAGGACTGGATGATGGCAGAGGACTGCCGTGAAGAAGCCCATTTCACTTGTGCCTCTTTATATAACGCGGCATATTTCGCGATGGAATCGGCATTTTTTCTCTCTTCGTAGATGGAGAGCAGTCCCTCACAGGCTTCTATCTGATACCCATAGGGCAGGAGACGGCGGAAGTAATACTCAGCGGAGTCTGTCTTGCCTGTCCCCAGATAGTACAGGCCCTTGCTGTTGTAGTAGTGTTCGCGACCCGATGCGATGTTTCCGTTCTCATCGAAGAGTCCCGACTCTTGCTCGAAAATGTCCATATACCGACGGGCACGTGGATAATTCTTATTAAGAATACATGTGTATATCGCCGTAGGGTACGCACTTACTGCCATGTGTGGATATCCATACTTCATATATTTTACACTGGCACTATCGGTATAGGCAAAAACGCCCAGTGTGTCATCCAGTTGGCAACATACATCCGTCATTTGCTCATACGCAATAATATGATTCAGTGTGTCATGAGCCAACCATGCATAGTGAGAATATTTGATAAGTGCCTCCTTCTTTTCCAATGGCATATTCTGATACCCATACACCATCGCCATCTGCCCGTAGACGCGGAAGAGGGTGGCAAAGTCACAGTCAGCGGCGGCGGTGTCGGCCTGCTCGGTGGCGATGTGGTAGTAGTGGAGGGCGGCGGGAGCCTCGCCCATGTCTCGGTAGGCGCAGCCCAGCATGTAGTAGGCACGGAGGCGGTGGTTGCGGGTGTGCCACCAGTGGTCGTAGTGGCGCACGAGGGCCAGTCCGAGGCTGTCGGAGGTGAAGAGCGAGTCGTGGCGGTTCATCTCTTCCGCCTCGCAGAGCAGACGCTCGTAGTGGCCGCCCCGCCAGTCGCAGGAGGCGGGCAGGAGGAGGCAGAGAGCCAGATGCAGGAGGTAGCAGGCGCGTCTCATGGTGGGTGCTATGCGGTTTATCGCCACAAAGATACGGTTGTTC
>JAFTEX010000056.1 GCA_017453445.1 Bacteroidaceae bacterium | reverse complement strand
TCCCAACGAGGCTGGTGCGCCAGGACTGCACTATGTGGTGTTCGAACCGGGTGTCATCAATGCATGGCACACCCATCCCGGCGGTCAGATTCTCATCGTGACCGACGGCATCGGCTATCACCAGATAGAGGGCCAGCCCGTAGAGGTGCTGCATCCCGGCGACGTGGTGAAGTGTCCGCCCGACGTAAAGCACTGGCACGGTGCATCTGCCAACTCCCGCTTCGCCCACCTGGCTGTAGGCACCAATTCCGACAAGCCTGCCGTGGTTTGGACTGATGAGATGCTGAGCAAGGAAGAGTATGATAATTTGCCAAAAGAGTAATAAGTATGAATAGATTTGATTATGAATACCCTGTGCGGATTCACTTCGGGCAGGGATGCTTCGAGGAGAGTTTGAAGAAGGAGTTGCCGAAGTACGGCAAGACCGTGATGCTGGCCTACGGCGGCGGCTCGCTGAAACGGACGGGACTCTATGACCGCATCGTGGCGATACTGACAGAAACAGGCAAGACCGTTGTCGATTTTGCAGGCATCATGCCCAACCCGACATACGTAAAGGTGCAGGAGGGCGCACGATTGGCCCGCGAGCAAAAGGTCGATTTCATCCTTGCCGTGGGCGGTGGCTCCGTGAGCGACTGCTGTAAGATAGTCTCTACTCAGGCCCGGCTCGATGCCGACATCTGGGACTATGAATATACGGCGCACAAGACACCGGCAGACTTCATCCCGATGGGTGTCATCGTGACTGCCAGCGGCACAGGCTCAGAGCAGAACAACGGAGCCGTGATTACCAACGAGGAAAAGAAGCAGAAGAGTCCGCTCTGGGGCTGCTTTGCCGACTTCGCCATCCTCGACCCCGACCTGACAAGGACCGTGCCGATGCGGCAGGTCATCAGTGGAGCCTTCGACACGCTTTCGCATTGCATGGAAACATATTTCGGAAATCCTCACGCCACCAATGTCAGCGACGAGATCAATGAGGCTATCCAGCGTAATGTCATAGCCAACCTGAAGGCCATCGCCGCCAATCCTGACGACGACCACGCCCGCTCTGAACTGATGTGGACCTCGGCAATGGGTGAGAACGGTATTCTCAAACTCGGCAAGCAGACTGACTTCCAGTGCCACATGCTGGAACACCAACTTGGCGCCTATACCGACTGCAACCACGGTCAGGGACTCGCCGTGCTGCATCCCACGCTCTATCGGCATATCTATCAGTCAGCTCCAGAGAAGTTCAACCGCTGGGCACAGGAGGTATGGCTTGTGCAGAACGCCGAGGACGGCATCGACGCGCTCGAAGACTTCATCCGCGAGGTCGGCCTGCCCACAACCCTCTCAGAAATGGGCATCACCCTCGATGAAGCCACCCGCCGTGCCATTGCCGAATCGACTATTATCACCCCCGGGTGTTGCAAACAGATGAAGACTGACGAACTCTATGAGGTACTAAAAGAATGTGAGTAATTTTCAAATAGTGATGGGACACTTTGCTCAAAAAACAAAAGTGTCCCATTACCTAATACTATTTCCGAACGTTATCTATACTTTGTATAATACATATATTCTCATACATCGGTTTGCCCATCAGTCGGTTCATGATGAACTTACGGAACTTCTGGCTATTGTGGCTCTCAATGGCATATGCCAGACGTATCACCATTTCAAGATTGTACACGTCTATGTTCCAGTTCGGATGAAAAGGAAACAGGCGGAATGAGCCGTGAGTGTCTTCTTCATGCGCGATACCTTTATTATAGATAGAGCGTATCGTGCGGAACACAACGGCTGACGGGACGAAAAGCATATCTGCTATCTCGTCCACTGTCATCCAAACGTCCTTGTCGGGCATGGTAATGATGCCTCCCTCCGTCATTCTGATGATACCTCGTTCAAAGACATCCTTGGGAATGATTGAAAAGTTTGCTGTTTCCATAGTCGTTGTTAATTTATGGGGTTATTATTTGTTGTTCTTTCTCTTTTCTGCGCTCCACCAGTTTGTCCATCTCTTCGGAGATTCTGTTGGCGGTTATCTGCGCATACTTCTGGGTGCTCTTGATGCTGGAGTGCCCCATCATCTTGGAAATGCTCTCCATGTTTACGCCTGCCGAGACTAACAAAGTCGCATTCGTGTGGCGGGCATCATGATGCGAGAGATTACGGTCAAGCCCGAGGAAGATGCCGATGGCAACAAACTCCTTGTATAGCCTGTAATTGGCGTATGGTGGCAAGGGGAACACGGGTTTACTATTGTCCGTCGTGTTGTAGAGAGCAAGTATTTGTTCCGCTATGGGATGTAACGGAATAAAGGTTTCCACGTCCGTCTTCTGACGGCACTTGCGGATGAACCGTCTGCCTTTGGCATCAGTCTGAATGTGTTCTGGATGGAGTCTCGTCAAGTCCACGTATGCCAGTCCTGTGAATACCGTAAACAGAAGCATGTGCCTTGCCAGTTCCATCTGTCGCTGCTGAAACGGATGGGCAAGCAACTTTTTAACCTGCTCGCGGGTGAGATAACGGATTTCCACATTACGCTTTACTTTCTCATATTCGATGTCCTCCAAAGGATTTGAGCGCAGTATCTCCTTGTCAACTGCCAGAAACACGAGGCGGCTCAGCCATGCCAGACAATCATTGGCAGTTGCAGGGCAGAGGTGTTTCCGCTGTCTGAGGAAGATATGGTAGTCTTTCCCTAACTGCAAGGTTACATCAGCAAGGGGCATGTCTTCTCGGCCAATGCTCATCAGGTATTCTTTCAGGCACTTGTTCTTGAACTTGGCGAGTTTGATAGAGCCGTTAGATGCCGTGCCAGCACTTTTGCATCTTACCCGCTCCAGTTCCTCCGCAGCCATTTCCATCAGTGTATGTATCGGCTGGATGGTGCCGTTGAGATGGCTTTTCAGCAGTTCAGCACTGACCACGCCCTGCTCATTGAGAAGCGTCTGATAAGTATGTTCCGCTTTCTTGATAAACTCTCGCAAGGCATTGGCATCCTTTGTGGGAGATATGATCTCGCCTTGCTTGGCATCCCATAATTCTGGACGGCAACTGAAATCCGTTGTCATAACGGTCTTCTTGCCGTCAATGGTGATCCTGAGCAGGATGGAAGTTGTACCGTCTGCCCGTGTCTTTGCCCT
>JAFTEX010000055.1 GCA_017453445.1 Bacteroidaceae bacterium | reverse complement strand
TGAAGATTGAAGATTATGCGGACAAAGATAACATTTTTTTTCGACTCATCATGTGTTTGCCGACTGATTTTCTCCGCTTGCGGCGATATTGCGGGTCAAACCTTCGTATTTCGCACGCTTGACGGCACTGCCGCGAAACAGCGAGCGGTAGTCCTCTGGGGAGAGGTGCGCCCAGTCCTGCGGCTGCATGGCCAGCAAGCGAGCCGAGGGAGAGAAGTCGGCAACGGGCGTTGCCTCGGCACGGGAAAGATGGGGACAGGCACGCAGGCAGCGGTCGCAACCGTAGAAACACTCACGCAGATAGGGTCTGACGGACTGCGGCAATTCGCCCCGATGCTCGATGGTCAGGTAGGAAAGACAGCGGCGGGCATCCATCCCTTGGTCGGAAATGGCCTGAGTGGGACACGCTTCGAGACAACTCCGGCATCCCTTGCAACCGGCATAGAGCGGTGCCGGGGTGAGCGGTGTGTCGTAAGCATCAGCCACATGCGTGGTCAGTATTTCGGCCAAGAAAAACGCACTGCCCTCACGCGGAACCACCAACTGCGTATGACGGCCAATCCACCCCAGGCCGCAACGCCAAGCCCAATACTTTTCCAGGATGGGGGCGGTGTCGACACAGATGCGGGCCTCCCCTGCAGCCTCCCCAGAGGGGGATGGCTTAAAGCCCTTAGGGTCCTTACATTCCGTCGGAGAGTTGAGTATTGCGGAGAGCAGTTGGCGAGCACGCGCTTTGACGACTTCGTGATAGTCGCGTCCCTGCGCATACCAGGCGATACCCTTCTGCGTGGCCGACGATCCGGGATTGTAGCTCATGGCCAGGGAGATGACCGTCCTTGCCCCGGGGAGCAAGAGACGCGGGTCGCGACGGAGGGCAAGGTGCTGCTCCAGATAGTGCATGTCGCCCTGGCATCCCCTGCGCAGCCAATCCTCATAGAAGGCCATGAACTCCTCATCGACTGGCGCAGCCTGCGCCAGTCCGCAGTGAGAAAATCCGAGGTGAACGGCCGTTTCCTTTATGAAGGCACTATTTTTCCTCAATCCTGCGGAACTCATAGCCTTGGTCTTTGAGCCACTGAAGCGCATCGGGCAATATCTGCTTCAGTTTGTCGATGCTCTTCAGGGAGTCGTGGAAGGTGATGATGCTGCCGTTGCGGGCATACCGCTTGACATTATCGAGCACGTCCTGAGCCGTGAGCCTCCGGCTGTAGTCGCGGGTCACAAGGTCCCACATGACCACGGAATATCCGAAATGGCGCATCGTGCGATACTGGACTGGCCCCATCCAACCGTGAGGCGGACGAAACAACCGGGTGTGGAGTATCTCGGCCGCCCGATGGCAGTTATAAAGGTACTTCCAACTGCTCAGGCGCAACCCGCCCACGTGGTTGTAGGTGTGGTTGCCAATGCTGTGGCCGCGACGGCGCACCTCCTCCAGCAGTTCGGGATAGCGATGGGCATTGTCTCCCACCATGAAGAACGTGGCCTTGGCCTGGAACCGATCCAGCACGTCGAGCACCCAGGGGGTGGCCTCGGGGATGGGACCGTCGTCGAAGGTCAGATAAACAGACTTCTCGCGAGGGTCCATCCGCCATACAGCATGGGGATAGAGCCATCGCAAGAAGCGTGCAGGTTGTTCAATAAACATTAGTATTCACCCATTGAGCGAGACATCAACTGATAGTAGCGGGCAAGCGAATCCTCATAGCCCTTAGCCGACTTCGAGCCTGAAGCCTGAAGCAACTCTACGGCCTCCTGGAGCATGTAGAAGTTCGAGCGCACCTCATAGGACGAAATCTTCACATACTTAGAGTCCATGCCCAGATACCAATCGAGGTATTCACAAGCAGTACGGGCCACCTGATTGGCAATGTCCTCGCCCTTCTTCGGCTGCTTGAGGGTTATCCAAGTGCGCGCAATGTCGAGCGAACCGCTTTGCCATCCGTGAGGTACGTTGTAAGCCGGAATCTCCTTTTCCACCTTCTCCATGAGTTTCTGAGCCTTATCGGCTTTTCCCTCGCGAACCAGCTGGAGCCCCAACTGGGCAAAGATGCGACGATGGGTGTAGCACATGCGCAAGACGGTCTCGTCGAGATAGATGTTGGGATTGTCGAGACCTCCGAACTTGAACTTGTTCATGAGGTTGTCGTACATTTTCTCGCTGTCCAGCGTCTTACCTGTCTCCTCCGTGTTGAAGGGGGTGATGCGGTCGGCCAGGCCCTCACGCACGAAGTTCTTGCCCAGGTCGCCGTAGTTGTCATGGCCGACGGTGATGGCCACATACATCGGACGCACCCAATTGGCGCGGGCCAGCATCTCATACATCATCAGTTCGCTCTTATAGACACGGCTACGTCCCTTCAGCGAAATGTGCATTACGTCAGGAATGCTGTCGCCGGCAATCATCATGCCGCTCTTGCGCACCGCCTCCTTGTCGATGGTGATGACGATGCTGTCGGTGGGGATGACCTGCGTGTTCGGGTCGCTGCTGAGAATCCAGTGGTCGATGATGTTAGAGAGTTCATAGGGATTCTCGCCCAGCATCTCTTTCAGGTCCTCTGGTTTGTCGCCGTAGTATTCCATCACCTGTTCGATACCGTCGGGATAGACCGGAACAGCCTCGCGTGTGCCTGCCACATAGTCGATTCGCTTCCACGAAATGGGCAACGAGGGAGAATCATATGCCGGACGCTTCATCTGGTCGATGTACCAGTCAGTCTGCAAATAGGAAAGATTGCAGACACGCGCATCCGTGCGTGTGCCTTCGGTCTCCTGACCATACCACAAGGGGAAGGTGTCGTTGTCTCCGTTGGTGAAGATTATGGGGTTGCCCTCTTGCTGGAGGCTCTGGAGATAGTTCTGACCAAAGTCACGGCAAGTGTAACGCCCTGAGCGGTCGTGGTCGTCCCACGTCTGACTGGCCATCTGAACAGGCACCATGATGCAGAGGCACGAAACTAAGGCCGCAAGAGTCTCCTTCTTGGTGTAGCGGCTGAGTATGTCGGCAATGGCAGCTACACCCAGACCGACCCAGATGGCATAAGCATAGAACGAACCGGCGTAGGCATAGTCACGCTCGCGAGGCTGCATCGGGGTCTGGTTGAGGTAGATGACAATGGCAATTCCTGTCATGAAGAACAGGAAGAAGACCACCCAGAACTGCTTGACGCCGACCTCGTCCGACTCTTCCGTAACGGCAAGAGAGGTGTTAGCGCATAAAGGAGTGCTCTCGTCATCACGGGAAGGCGAGGTGGGAACTCTCTTGTACACCTGCCAGAAAAGACCTATCAGGCCCAGGAGCAAGGGGAGCGCATAGAAGACATTATGACCTTTGTTCTCGCGAAGTTCCGTTGGCAGTTTGTCCTGGTCACCCAAGCGCCAGTTGTCGAAGACCTTGATACCCGTCAACCAGTTGCCATGCTCCTTCTCTCCATTGCCCTGAATGTCGTTCTGGCGGCCTGCAAAGTTCCACATGAAGTAACGCCAGTACATGTGGTTCATTTGATAGGACATGAAGAAATAGAGGTTTTCACCCATGGTGGGCATCTTTATAGTCGTGGTGCGCCCTGCCACCTCGGAAGTCACTTCGTGGCCTTGTATGCCACCCATCCAATCCTCATAGGCCTGCTTGTGACGATCGCTGTACATACGGGGGAAGAGCATGTTCTGGGCATACTTGTAATCAAGGTTGTAGCGCACCAGTTCATATTCGTCGGGGTCGCTGGGAGACTTTTTCTCCTTACGCTGATAGACAGGTGCCCCTTCGGTGGAAACCGGCACCCAGTAGTCGCCCTTGACCTCCATTTGCACCTGTGAATTATAGGCAGGGCCATACAGGAGAGGACGGTCGCCGTACTGCTCGCGGCTCAGATAAGAACCGAGCGTGAAGATGTCCTCAGGAGAATTCTGATCCATGGGGGTGTTGGCCGTGGAGCGGATGACAATGACAGCATACGACGAATAGCCGACCATAATCATCAACATGCAGAGCAGAGAGGTGTTCATCACGCGAGGGCTGATGAGGAAGCCGTCCTCGCGCTTGTAGTTCAGGGCAATGACCACAACGGCCAGCGCAATCACGCCAATGACGAAGCTCGACCAACCATAGCCGTAGAAGGGAATACCCAGAAGGGCTATGCTGAGCACGTAGGAGACAATCATACGCATACGGCTGAGGCTGTCGCGATGCGTCTCACGGATGGCCCACAAGACGGCTGTGATGGTCAGCAAGATGTAGACGATGAGTCCCGTATTGAACGGCAGGCCCAGTGTGTTGACAAAGAACAGTTCAAACCATCCGCCCACTTTCACGATGCCCGGCACAATGCCGTAGAGCACCACGGCCACCAAGGCAAACGAAACCAACAGGGCCACAATCGAACCGCGCAGGTTGGCATTGGGATACTTCTTGTAGTAGAAGACCAGCACAATGGCAGGCAAGCAAAGCAGGTTCAGCAAATGGACGCCAATGGAGAGTCCCGTCAGATAGGCAATAACTACCAGATAACGGTCGCTGTGGGGTTCGTCGGCATGGTCTTCCCACTTCAGTATGAGCCAGAATACCAAGGCCGTGAACAGGCTGGAATAAGCATAAACCTCTCCCTCGACGGCTGAAAACCAGAAGGTGTCGGAAAATGTGTAGACCAAAGCACCTACGAGGCCGCTGGCCTCGATAGCCACCATCTGACCAAGGGTCTTCACCTGTCCGCCAAAGCACAAAAGCTTGCGCGTCAGATGGGTTATCGACCAAAACAAGAACAGGATGCACAATGCGCTGAACAGAGCTGACATGCTGTTGACCATATAGGCCACCTTTGTCGGGTCGCTCGTCAGTTGGGTAAAAAGGTTACCCGTGAGCATGAAGAACGGTGCACCTGGCGGATGACCGACTTCCAGCTTATAGGCCGTGGTTATGAACTCGGGACAATCCCAAAAACTTGCAGTTGGTTCGATGGTGCTGCAATAAGTGAATGCCGCCACAAGGAAGGCAACCCACCCCATCACATTGTCCACCAATCTGAATTTCTTCATGTTTTCGCTGTCTATAAATGCAACAAATCAAAAAATGCGTACAAAGATACGCATTTTCTATGAATTTGCCGCTATATTCACAATATTTTTAACTCCGGCTAATTTGTTGGCCCACGTTGCTGAGCGTCATCTCCACGAAGCGGGCACGCGAGTTGGCAGGATGCTCGCCTAAGATGTGGCGAATACGCTGAGCGGCCTCCGGGTCTTTGGCAATCATATAGAGGAATCCTCCGCCGCCAGCACCTGGCAACTTCAGCCCCAGGCAGAGGTCGCTCACCTGTCGGATAATGGCCTCCACGGCAGGAGGATTGGTACCCGAGTCGAGGTCTTGATTCTGTTCCCATGTCTTCGCCACCAGACGTCCCATGCGTTCAAAGTCGCCCTGCTGAATGGCATCGTAGAGGTCAAGCGCATGTTCGCGCATTTCACCCAAGAGGTCGAGCCGATGGGTGTCGGAGAGGAACATGCCACGGACAATTTCGGCCAAGATGGCCTTTGCCGTACGCGTGATTCCTGTGTAATAAAGAAGGTGACAGGGCTGATATTGGCTGTCGGAGAAAAGCGTGTCGGGCAACCAACGTACCGATGGTGTCTGTTCGAAACCAGGGTTCGTGGTGAGCAACTTCACCCCGTACAACAGCCCACCATACTGGTCTTGCCAACCGCCTCCAGTCGTGAGCAACTGTTCGAGCACAAGCGTGCGGTTGCCAATCTCGGCTTTGTCCCAAGCGAGTCCGCAGAAATTGGATATAGTGCCCAAGACATTGGCTGCTAAGATGCTGCTGGTGCCGAGTCCACTGCCTGCGGGTATGGCACTGAGAAGAGTGAGTTCGATGCCACAACCGAAGTCCTGCAACTGGCGTTCAAGCGAGGGATAGCCTACCGCGGAAAAACGTGGCAGGAAACCTGCAAGACAGAGTGCGGCCTTCGGAATGGAGAAGGGAGACCCTACACGGGCAAAGTCGCCCAGTTCTTCGAAGGTGCACACTTCCTCCATCGCACCCAGGTCGATGCTGCGAAGGATTATCTTAGGTTCGCGGCAGGGCTTGATGTAAGTCTGGAGTGGTGGCTGGCCATTCAATTCAATGGCGAGGTTGACCACATTGCCACCGTGCGTAAGGCAATAGGGAGGTGTATCGGTCCAACCACCGGCTATGTCGATACGCACAGGACTCCGCCCCCACACAATTTGGTCCTGACAGACATCGAGGTGAGGTGTCTGCTTGTGGGCGAGCACATGTTGGGTAAGGCCCTCCCGAAGCAAGGAAAAAGCATTAGCCTCGTAGTTTGCCCCATCCTCCCCACGAAGCGTGGAGAGTTGACGGCGGAACATCTGATCGCTGATACGCTTCAGAAGCGGTTCTGTCTCTGGCAATGGTTCGGGCATTGGCACCTCAAGTTGATGAAATTCCCGAGCCATGTCATCGAGATTGGTCTGATAGAACACACTCCGACGATGGTTGCGAGCCAACGTAGACAGGTTCTCCCGACGGAAAGAAAGCCTCTGTTGCTGAAGCCGCAGGAGGTTTGCCTGATCGGAAAGGTCGCTGGCAGAGAGTTTCGGACAAGCCTCCCAGAGACGGTGCGTTTCTTCCGAACTATGGTCACCAAGCATCCATGCGAGCAACTGCCCCAGGTGCTCCACGCTGTCAGTGACCGGATAAAGCGGAGCAAACTGGGCTTCACCGCTGAACGTGTCGTTGTAGTCATAGGTGCGCAGGGCGAAGCGGTCTTCCCCGATGGGCACCACATCCACGCAAGAGCCTTCTGGCAGACTCACCTTCCAATCGTTCCTCGGAATGCCCGTCAAAATGTGGTTGCGCTGCAACGTCCAGCCACATCCCAACCAGGAGTTTTCAATCCACACGTTCTGGTTGTCCTCGGTGAGACGTGGTTCACTGTGGGCGTTCTGAATGAAAATGGAAGGATGCGGTTTCATGCCTAAATGCATGATGGAACGCTGGTCGTAGACAAGGTTCTGTATCGCGACAGTACTGCTGAGCAGTTCACGGCTGGTGCCGTAATGATAGAATTCCCCTTCTTGCAAGGGCAGGATGGACACACGCAAAGATGCAAGTTCCGGGTCGGTCACTGTGGGGTGTTCGCCCAAAGCGCAACCGAAATCGCTGTACAAATCATAGGCCGTAAGGTCTTGAGGACTAAAGGCTTCATGTTTGTCTGGTTCAACGCCTTTGACTGTCGAACGGCGCATCAGGAGTTGCACGGCACGGTCACTGAGTAGCCAAATGCCCACGTCCATCAGAAAAAAGTGGGTGTGGAGCAAATTGCCCAGTTGCTCTATTGAGGGTTTTTGAAGCATGAAATCGAGGCGTTCGGGAGCCTCGCGCCGTGAGACGAACACACCGTGGTTCTTTGCTAACGACGGGTCTACCCAAAGGCCATAACATACGACATCTGCATCGGGCACGTCCTGCAACTTGCCGGCACGCACCAATACATCGCCACTGGCAATGAGCGTACGCAAGCCCTTGGGAGCTTTTGCCATAATACGTTCATAAAGAGGTAACTGCAACTGCAACAGGTTTTGCCCTATGCGTTGTCCTCGCGCCCACCGAAATACAGGGATGGGCGTAAGAATCTTTCCACTGGGAGCATAACTGGGCAGACGACGGCTCTGTCCGCCGGCATGAAGGAGGATACGCTTCTCCTGAGCCAACCATGTTTCGAACGAGATTTGTGGAGCTTCCGACTGCCAACACTGCCGGAGGAGCCAATGGGTCCCCCCTCCCGAACCCAATCGCTGACCAATTGGGTCACTGGTACAGAAATACTCTTGAGGGCTGACACCTTCCACCTCATGGAAGTGAGCCACAAGATTAGGAGGCAGCGAAAGCAGCTTTTTCATCGTTCGGCTCGCATTGGATTGTTTAAGAAATCGGCATAAGAAAGACGAATACCATCCTCCAATTCGGTCTTGTAGGTCCATCCCAAAGCTGCAGCCTTGCTCACGTCAAGCAGTTTGCGAGGGGTGCCGTTGGGTTTCGACGGATCCCAAAGGATTTCGCCCTCATAGCCTACCACCTTGGCCACCAGTTCGGTCAACTGACGGATGGTGAGTTCCTTGCCCGTTCCTGCATTCACGGTTTCATTACCGCTATAATTGTTCATCAGGAAGACGCAGAGATTGGCAAGGTCGTCGACATAGAGGAATTCACGCAACGGACTTCCGTCGCCCCAGCAAGTAACACTTTTGGCTCCGCTCACTTTTGCCTCATGGAATCGGCGAATGAGCGCTGGGAGGACATGGCTGTGTGTGGGATGATAGTTGTCGTTGGGCCCATAAAGGTTTGTGGGCATGACGGAAATATAGTCGGTACCATACTGACGGTTGAGAAATTCGCAGTACTTCAGCCCACTGATTTTCGCAAGCGCATAGGCCTCGTTGGTCTTTTCGAGAGGACTGGTAAGCAGGCAACTCTCGGGCATTGGCTGGGGAGCCATGCGCGGATAGATGCACGAAGAACCAAGGAATTCCAGTTTCTTGCATCCGTTTTTCCATGCAGCATGGATTACATTCATTTCCAGAATCATGTTGTCGTACATGAAGTCGGCCAATGCGCTTTGGTTGGCTTCGATGCCGCCGACCTTAGCAGCTGCAAGGAACACATACTCTGGACGCTCTTCAGCAAAAAATCTCTCCACATCAACTTGCCTTGTCAGGTCAAGTTCGTGGTGCGTACGAGTGATAATATTATGGTAACCCTGACGCTCCAATTCGCGCACGATGGCACTTCCTACCATGCCGCGATGGCCAGCTACGTAGATTTTAGCTTGCTTTTCCATAACTTACTTCACAACCCCCTTTTCCAGATACTCTGCGAGATTGGTGCGCATGACGCTTGCCACATGCTCGGCAGCTACTTTCTCCATATCGTGCTTGACCATGATGGCCACAAGTTCTTCAAATGAGGTCTTTGCAGGATTCCATCCCAACTCACGCTTTGCCTTCGAGGGGTCACCCCAAAGATTTACGACATCGGTGGGACGATAGAAGTCGGGACTCACCTCAACGAGCACCTTGCCCGTCTTCTTGTCAATACCCTTCTCATTCTCACCTTCACCCTGGAACTCCAGTTCGATGCCAGCATGCTTGAAAGCCAAATAGCAGAACTCGCGCACGGAGTGCTGAACGCCCGTTGCTATGACAAAGTCCTCGGGCTTCTCATTCTGCAAGATCAGCCACATACATTCCACATAGTCCTTGGCATACCCCCAGTCGCGCAGGCTGCTCAAGTTACCCAAATAGAGTTTCTCCTGCTTGCCCTGAGCAATGCGTGCCGCAGCCAAGGTTATCTTACGAGTGACGAAAGTCTCGCCTCTACGTTCACTTTCATGATTAAACAATATTCCGCTACAGCAGAACATATTATAGGCCTCACGATATTCCTTGATTATCCAATAGCCATACAGCTTTGCAACGGCATAGGGACTATAGGGATGGAAGGGAGTCTGCTCGTTCTGGGGCACTTCTTCGACCTTGCCATAAAGTTCACTTGTCGAAGCCTGATAGATGCGGCATGTGCCCTCCAAATGATTGGTACGAACAGCTTCCAAGATTCTCAGCACTCCCACGGCATCCACGTCGGCCGTAAACTCTGGAGCATCAAAACTTACCTGCACATGACTTTGAGCGGCCAGATTGTAGATTTCAGTAGGCTGTACCAATCCCACTAATTTCACGAGCGACATCGAGTCGTTCATGTCGGCATAATGAAGGTGAAAATGGGGAGTACCCTCAAGGTGGGCAATTCGTTCACGGAAGTCAACCGAACTACGGCGAATCAAACCATGAACCTCATAGCCCTTGCTCAGTAGGAATTCACTCAGGTACGAGCCGTCCTGACCCGTAACGCCTGTAATTAGAGCTACATTTTTTTTCATTAGTCTTCTATAATAATTGTTGTGATGTTTCAATTCATGCTGTACTGCTTGATATTTTGCTCATCATCGAGGCGGCAAATCAACAACACGCCGTCCTTTTCTGCAACGATGAAACCATCGAGTCCCTCGACAACTACGCGACGTTCCTCTGTGGTGTGAATGATGCAATTGCGCGTGTTGTGGGCAGTAATGTTATTACCGATGAGCGAATTGCCATTGATGTCATGTGCAGTATTCTCCCGCAAAGACCCCCAGGTGCCCAAGTCGCTCCATCCGAAACTGGCAGGGAAGCAGAAGATTTCCTCGGCACGTTCCATAATGGCATAGTCCACTGAAATATTCTCACAAAGTGGAAACCGTTCATCCACAAGAGCCTGTTCCCGTTCTGTACCATAGAAAGGAAGGAGTTTCTCAAAGATTTCAGAAATGGAAGGGGCGTAGATACGGAAGGCACTGACAATGGTATTTACGTTCCAGACAAAAATGCCCGCATTCCAAAAATAATTGTTCTGTGCGATATATTCCTTAGCCGTAGCCAAGTCTGGCTTTTCGCGGAACTGATCCACACGGTATATTTCCCGATTGCGAGCACTGGCCGTACTGAGGTCGGCCTGAATGTAACCGTAACCCGTTTCGGGACGGGTGGGCTTCATGCCAAGCGTAACAATGGCATCAGACTCACCCGCAAACTTCAGACTTGAAAGTATGACACGTTGGAATTCCTTCACATCCGCCACAATGTGGTCGCTTGGCGAGACCACGATGTTGGCCCGTGGATTCTGCGCCTTTATTCGCCAGCTTACATACGCAATGCAAGGAGCCGTATTTCTGCGACAGGGTTCCTTCAATATATTACCTTCTGGTACTTCGGGAAGTTGTTCATGCACAATTTGGGCATACGCCGCAGATGTCACAATCCAGACATTTTCCGCAGGCACGATGCCTTTAAAACGATCTGTGGTGAGCTGGAGCAAAGTCCGCCCACAACCTAATACATCAACAAACTGTTTCGGATATTCCGGGGTACTCATAGGCCAGAACCGACTGCCGATTCCGCCTGCCATAATCACCAAATGATTATTTTTATCTGCCATAATTTCTATATAAATCCCTGCAAAGTTAAGAAAAATCTCCTTAATTCTGTGCCTTTAGGGTTGAAAAGTTCCATTTTTCGCCCCGTTATTCATAAAATAGTACTAATTTTGCAAAAGAAAGGGAAGATAAAGTATAGGAAAAGGATGAATTCTATAAGAATCGGACTAATTGGACTGGGTCAACGCGGTTTGGCCACGCTACGCCGATATGCCGTGATTGACGATGCCAGAATTACGGCAGTCAGTGACCTTTCACAAGAGGCGGTCTCCCGAGTTTGTCACGTACTGGAAGAACAAGGCCGTGGGAAGGTGGAACGTTTTGAAGGCCAAGGACAATGGAAACGGCTTTGTGAAAGTCCTCATGTCGACTTGGTGATGATCTGCACAGACTGGGCCAGCCATGCCTCTATCGCCATTTATGCAATGGAGCACGGCAAGAATGTGGCCCTTGAAGTACCTGCGGCCCAGACCGTGGATGAATGCTGGCAACTGGTAGATACCGCAGAACGTACCGGGAGGCATTGCACCATGTTAGAGAACTGCTGTTACGACACGTTTCATCTCGGCATCATGGAAATGCTCCGTCAAGGGCGATTCGGCGAGGTCAGCCATTACGAAGGGGCATACATCCACGATTTGCGCTCCGATCATGGATGGATGTCCTATACGGTCAGCGGCCACGGAGGCAATCCCTACCCTACTCACGGACTTGGCCCGGCATGTCAGATTCTTGGCATTCATCACAGAGATCGTTTGCTATCATTGGTTTCAATGACGGGGGGGAACAAGGTAAATAACACGCTAATACGTACAGAATTGGGCAAAACCATTCTTTTACAATTCGACGAGCGTACCCCTCGCCCCTATAGCCGCATTCAGACTCTCTGTGGCACAAAAGGCTATGCCCAAAAGTATCCGCTCCCGACCCTTCAGTTTGACGGTGAGCCACCCGTAGAAGGCCGACAGGCAGAAATCATGGTGGAGGAAGCCCATGACTTGCCAACACAGGCACTCATCAATGAAGGGAAAAGACTCTGTGTACCCAATCTCATGAATTACATCATGGATAGAAGGCTGATGAACGCGCTGAAAAATGGGCGGTCGCCCGACATTTCAGTTTATGATGCCGCACTTTGGTCTTGCGTTGCAGAACTTTCAGCACTGAGTGCCTCAAAGGGCGGATTGCCTATTGAAATACCAGACTTCACTCGCGGACAATGGCACTTCGTTGACGCACAGCCTCGAACATAAGGATGGCTGCGGAAACGCTGACATTGAGCGAATCGAGCCGACCGAGCATGGGGATGCGGATATGAGCGTCGGCTGCTTTGCGCCATTGGTCAGTGAGTCCTGTCGACTCTGTCCCCATAACAATCGCCGTACCTACACACATATCTGTATCGTAGTAGAGGTGGCTGTCTTGCAGTTGAGCCGTCAGAATTTTTATGCCATTCTTGTGTAGGAACTCGATGCACTCCGCACTATCGCAGACAATGGTAGGAACCGTGAACAGGGCACCAAGCGATGAGCGGATGAGGTTGGGATTGAAGAGGTCAGTCAGCGGGTCACAAATCACTACCGCATCCACTTGGGCTGCATCAGCCGAGCGTAGCACCGCACCGAGATTACCTGGTTTTTCCACGCTTTCCAACACAACAATAAGTGGATGCTCTGACAGCCGAAGGTCTGAAAGGCGCAGACTCCGTGTGCGCACCTCGCCAATGATGCCCTCCGTGGTACCGCGATAGGCCACTCGTGCATACACCTCGGGGGAAACCTCAAAGCAATGCGAGGCAGAAGGCAATTCACCGAAGTACAAGTCAGGGCACACGAAGAGCGTATCAATCTCGAAACCAGCCTCCATGCAGTGTCGTAGTTCACGTCGTCCTTCTACAACAAAAAGCCCACTCTCCCTGCGTATGGCCGACTTCTGTTGCAAGTCAAGAAGGCGGCGCACCTTTGGATTCTTGCTGCTTGTTATCAGTTCAGAGTTCACGATTATTCAATATCAATATAATACAACGGCACTTTCAGCAGGTATTTCAGCCTTCAGCGTGCCACGCTTATCGAGAGTGGCAGGATGCGGCGCAGGGCTCTTGCCGTCGGCACCGTCGTCGAGCCACGTCACCTGTTGGTTGGCAAGCATGGGGAGTTCCACGCTGAGTGCCAAAGGCTCGTGCTGTGCATTTAGTGCTGCCACATACCAATGATTGGCATGGCGACGAGCAATGACCAGATAGCGACCTGGATAACCATCGATAAAACGTGTCTCGTCCCAAGTAGTGGGCACCTGGCGCATGAAGTCAATCTCAAACTTCGGAGTAACGCGCTCGTCAAGGTTCATCGGAGTCAGGGCAAAGTTCTGCACAGCCGACTGGAAGGCAATGGCAGTCCCCAGTTCAAAAACATCGCTCACACGGCGCGTGGTGCCGCCATTATTCGTGCGATTGAGGCGGCGTTGCAGGACGGTTCCACCAAACTCCATTGCCCCCACCGTGTTGCGGCAGAAGGGATGGAGCGTGGCGCTGAAACCCTCCATGTCGTCGAAGTGCTGATTGAAGACGAGATTCTCCGAAGCAAGCACGGCCTCACTGCCCACATAGTTCGGATACATACGTTCCCAACCGCGGGGTAACGTACAACCATGGAAGATGACCTGCAGGTCGTAGTCGTTGGCATCGCTCAATATTTGCTCATAAAGTTTGATGGTTTCCTGCTTGTCACCCGCAAAGAAATCTACCTTTATGCCCTTCACACCGTGCTCATGCAACCATTTCATTTCCTTCTTGCGCACCACGGGACTATACATCCGCTGCTTGGCGCACTGAGGGGCATCGTTCCATCCGCCGTTTGAGTTATACCATACAAAGGGATGAACGCCCTTCTCTTGGCAGAGGGAAAAAAGTTTCTCCATACGTTCACGGCCGATGTTTGTTTCCCAACCACCGTCGATAAGGCAATACTCCCAGCCAAGGTCGTGTGCCAGGTTGATGAAGGTCACCTGGTCGTCATAGACGATGCTGGCGTCCTGCCAGATAATCCACGACCAAGTGCTGCGACCGCCCGTATAACGGAAGTTCGGTTCGTAGAGTTGCTCCACGACATCCCAAGGCACGGTGGTCTCAACGATGGGCCCCAGTGTCGGAGCAAGGGTGAGCGTGCGCCAAGGCGTGGAACCGGGCAAACCGAACTGAGCCCCCGTGGAACCAAAGCCGTTGTTCTCTCCTTCCATGGGGAAGGCAATCGTGTACAGCCCGTCGACACCCTCGCTCAGGTGAGAACCGCAATATCGGCCGTCAAGCCCTGTCTCTGAGACCAACACCCACCCCTTGTCCCCCTCATGGAACAGACAGGGGAACGTATAGCCTTGACCATAGCGTGAGGGTGTGTTGATAGGTTCGTCTGGCGCGTACTCTTCCTCATAACTTGGCTTGGTGCGCTTCCAGCCAATCATGGGGTCGCTTTGCGAAGAAAGGAAGGTCGTGGTGCCTTTTGGAAAGCGGAATCCCGTAGCCTCGCCAGTGACCACAATGGCAGCCGTTTCTCCCTGCATCGGTATGTCATAGCGATAGGCAACATTATGGTTTCCCACACGGAAATCCACGGTCATGAGATGTCCCTTAGGTGTCTTCACCGTGAAGGTGCGCTGCTCGTACTCCTTATCCACATGGCTTTGCTTGCTCTGCCATAGGTCGTACTCACAACGGACACGCTTTCCGCCCGTCTCCACGAGGGCCAGATGGCGCGTGAAGTCTGCGACATTGGTGTACAAGCCCAGAGGCGAATCCTGCACGAGTTGCACGTCTGCCGTGTCGCGTCCCGCCACCGTCCGATAGCCTGCACTATACGAAAGTTTCCCGTCTTCCAGCCGCACGTCGGCATACGTTATTCCGTCCGGGCTCAGCACACGCGTAGTCTGTGCCCAAGCGGCCGGCGCAATGCCAAGCAACAAAGTAAATAAGATGAATGATGCCTTGCGGCTCGCGGTTCTTGTGATTGTTTTCATTGTATGACTCTATTTATTTGTTAAATTTCCATCCACGGAAGATGCGCCCACTCCCCTCCAGTTCTTGGCCGAAGTAGAAACCGACCTGAGTGGGTTGGTTGTATGCCACGTTTTGCGTCGTGATGCTATGACGGTAGACAGGATCCTGCAGAAATGTGTGGAAGCGATAGGGCGTCGCAAAGGGCGTGACGTAGAGCCGCAAGTGCTCGTTGTCGCGTGTGCGCACCAACACCTCCTCACGCCAGTCGCCTAGCACGTCGCCTTGCAGGCAAGGGTTGCTCTTCGTTCCATTGTTGAACTGGCAATCCTCAAAGCGTGCCAACGTAATCATCGACGAGGACCCCGTGAAGTCGTAAGGCGTGCCCGTCAGCGTTTCCCCGTTGCCCTCTGCGGCAACTCGCGACACGGCATAGCGATATTTCGAGACAGTCTCATGATCGAGCATCTCACGCAAAAGGTCACCATCCCACCAGACGGCCATATTAATAGGGACGCGCGCGAGGGAATCCACGACCTCGCCCCGTATGTTCCGAAGGCCTCCACTGCGGCTGCTCCACATCTCAAGGCCAGGATTCCCCGGGTCAATGTCGGCGGCCATGCAGCGCCCCACATCGGTGTTGTCGGGCAACTGGAAGATGACCTGTCCTGTAGCCGCATCGCGGAAGTCGCTTCCGTCGCGCTTGTTCTCGTGGCAGTCCCACACTTGCAGACGGTCGTCCAAGGGATAGAAACTGGTCACGTGCAGGGCATCGCCGTGTCCGAAACCCGTAGAGTAGAGCCCCGTCCCGTCGTCATCCACAGCCATCGAACCATACGTTATCTCGTCCCGTCCGTCGCCGTCCACGTCGGCCACGCGCAGATTATGGTTACCCTGTCCGGCATACTTCCGTTCCTCACGACTGGAATCGAATACCCATCGCTGGTGCAATTCCTTTCCGTCGAAGTCCCAGGCGGCAAGCACCGTGCGGGTGTAGTAGCCCCGACACATTACCACGGAGGGATGCACCCCATCGAGATAGGCCACGCAGGCCAGAAAACGGTCCGAACGGTTGGCATAGTTGTCGCCCCAGCCCTTCAGGTCGCCCCTTTCGGGCACATAATCCACGGTGTGAATGGCGCGCCCCGTCAGACCGTCAAACACCGTCAGGTACTCCGGTCCTCGGTTCAGGAAGCCGCCCCTGCGCCCACGACCGTCCTTGCGGAATTGCTCCCCTCGGTGGTAAGTGGCATGGTAGTCCTGGTCACCCTTCGGGGCCATGCCCACGCGATGGTCGGCCTCGGCGTCGCCAATGACCGTACCCTGTCCGTCCACCGTACCGTCGCCCGTCTTACACACCAGTTCGGCACGCCCGTCACCGTCGAGGTCGTAGACCATAAACTGCGTGTAGTGAGCACCCGAACGGATGTTGCGTCCGAGGTCAATGCGCCAGAGCAAGATGCTTTTCTGCACTTTTCCGTTCACCATCTTATAGGCATCCAGGAACGTATTGTTTGTAAGCCCCGACTGCGAGTTGTCCCGCGAGTTCGACGGGTCCCATTTGAGCACTATCTCCATCTGCCCGTCGCCGTCCAAGTCGGCCACCGTGGCATCGTTCGCGATGTACTCGACATCGCGTCCCTCCGCATCCTTGTAGCCCGTGGGGCGTTGCAGGGGGATGTCGACATAGCCCACGGGGGCGTTGGCGGGCAACGTCCACCGGCCTCCGCCCTTTTTCGAGCCGGCCACGCGCACTTCGTAGCGAGCTGCCTTCTTCGAAGGGTTATAGTCGGTGAAGAAAGTACTCTCCCCCGCCCCACGATGCCCGATGCACTTACCGTTGCGATACACATCAAAGGCAATGTCCATCGGGTCCTGGCGCAGGTAGCGCCACGTCACAGCCACGCTGTCCTGCGAAGTCCTCACCGCCACCACGCCGCGGTCCAACCGCTCCATTTGCACTTTGTCAAGGTCATATTTAGTCTGCCCCAATGCCACAACAGGCACCATGAGCAACATCAGCATCGTCTTTTTCATTGCGTTATACGTTTCTATGTGCAAAGATAAATCTTTTTAGCCTCTCTTGCAGCAGACGCATACTAAATGGAGTCATAAAAACAATTTCCTGAAAATTTTTTGCCAATATATTTTCCACTTTCATTTTTTATTCGTACCTTTGCATCGCAAAAGCAGAATGGGGGATTAGCTCAGCTGGCTAGAGCGCTTGCATGGCATGCAAGAGGTCATCGGTTCGATTCCGATATTCTCCACAAAAAGAGGAGCCCACAGATTCATGTGGGTTTCTTTTTTTGTATGTGTTACAGAGTTTGCGACAACGGGGCTCTACATTCCCCTATCTCGTGATGTACAGCGAAGGGGGAATTTGGGTGCAAAAATAAGAAAGCTTTCTTATGGCCATATTAAAGTTTTCTTATTGGCATAAGAAAGTTTGGGCCTTTTTTTCATGCATCATTTCATGGGAAGCGATACCACTTCAATCCCATGTCCAGTGTTGGCGAAGTTCCGCTACGACATCATCCCAGTCCTGCATGGTGAAAGTCCCCTCGCCCATCATCATAATGGTCATTTCCACGGTCTCAAAAGTCTTATAGACATTCGTGTCGCGAAAACCGTTACGGAGATAGAAAGCATGGCGACGCTTTCGTTGCTCGATGTTGCCACACTCCTGGCGGGGTGATTCCATGTCGAAGACGGAGGTTTGCCCCTTGTAGCGCTCTATGACCATGGCAAGGATTTGCTGGCCATAGCCTTTTCCTCGCAGTTCTTCACGCACCGCGAAATACCAATACCAGTTGAATGTGGGTCTGGGATAGATGATAAAGAATCCGACGAGGTCTTCACCTTCGTAATAGGCTGTGAATTCAAGGTGCATCTCGTCGATGAGTCGCAGCAAATCGCTCCAAGGGATTTGTTCTTCCTTTGGGAACGCCGACTCGTAGAGTTGCCTTATGGTCAAGTCTGCATTGGATGCTGTTATCTGTTTAGTCATCATTAGTTCAGTGGGATAATGTCACTCCATCCTTTGATTAGTTTAATACTCATCATCGCTACAAAATTACGGAATTTTGGGGAATTTTCACACGTTTTTTACTCATTCATTCGTGATGTTAAAAGAATTTTCCTAAATTTGCGGCAGTTCATTAATATAAATACGTGCGATACTGATTAAGACAGGCGCCGCTCGAATCTAACTCAAAATCAAATGGCAAATAGAGATTATATACAGACGAACAAGAACTGGCTGGAGGCGAGAGCCAAAGCAGAAGGGGTAAAAGCACTGCCAAAGGGCGTATACTATAAGGTATTGAACGAAGGCGACAAAGAAAGTGCGAAGCCTACGCCAAGCGATATCATTACTGCGCACTATTCCGGGCGGACGATTAATGGCAAGGTTTTTGACAGCAGTCGTGGTGGTGCCCCGCTGGCTTGCCGGCTGCGCGACCTCATCGAAGGCTGGATTGTCGCGCTTCAGGAAATGCACATCGGCGATAAATGGGAAGTGTATATTCCTGCAGAAATGGGGTATGGAAGGTTTTCCCAACCGGGCATCCCCAGCGGCTCCACACTCATCTTTGAGATTGAACTCATCGGGATTGCCTGAGTGCTCCGGAATTGGACTTTGCGTGACTTTCGATTAAGGGGAGTATTTCACGCTCAAAGATTCTTCGTGAAACAATCCTGTAGTGCGGGCGATAGGCCTCGCGATATTCAGGGGAATGGCTGATGGCGTATTTGTCGACGGACAGAACGCTGTCGATGAAGGCTTTGTCCTGCTGATAACGGGGAAGCCCGAGTTGCATCTGGTCAATCGTGCCGACTATCTCACGCCATCGGTCTTTCCACGAATCTACCGTTGGCCTTTTCTCCGAATTAGCACTGCGGACGAAAGCGTCGAGCAACACATTCTCTGTGACAATGCCCTCTCGGACGGTTCTCAGACTGACACGATAATAACTGCTGTCTGTTCCACAGGGTTCGTAGTACCAGGGCATGAGGTCGTCAAGTGCGGTCTCGTTCAGTTCCCTGTCGAGATATGCCTTTACCCTCTGGCGGTCCGAAACGAGATGCTCGGCTCCCATGTAGTCCTGGAAGCACGATTTGTAGATGTCGAGCAGGCGTGACTTGGGGTAGGCCTGCATCTGGCGGCTGGCGAATCCGTTCGTGTCCTGCGTCATTGCCGCTGTTGCAATCAGCAGGGCTATGGACGTGATAAACAGTTTCTTCATAGTTTCAAATTATTCTTCATGAGCGTTCTTGCTTCAAGGCGTTTCTGAAGGAAGGCTGAAAATTCGTGGGCCTTCAAACCCCATTGCGGAGCCAGGCGAAGCGAGGCGGGGGAACTGCTCACGAAGCGCTCACAGACGCAGGGGGGAAGTGCCGGGAGGGCCTCGCGCCGCGACTGGGCGAAGGCGGTCATGTAGTCGATGACGAGGTCGATGTATTCCTCCACGGTGGGCATGGGCCAGGGATGCGTCCGCCACTGACGTTCCAACGGTGTGTTGCGAATGACCTGCAGCTGATGGAGTTTCAGCGTCGTCAGCGGCAGGTGACCTATCTGTGCAGCTTGTCGCAACAGGTCGGTACGTTCTTCGCCGGGCAGTCCGAGTATGACGTGCGCTCCCACCCGTATGCCGCGTACCGCCGTCCGGTTCACGGCTTCGACTGAGTCGGCATAGGTGTGGCCGCGATTGATTCGCTTCAGCGTCGCGTCGTTGGCGCTCTCCACTCCGTACTCCACCACCAGAAACGTGCGACGGTTTAGCCGTTCGAGGTAGTCGAGCAGTTCATCCGGCATACAGTCGGGCCGAGTGCCGATTACCACCCCGACGACTCCCTCGACGCTGAGTGCTTCTTCATACAGCGAGATGCAACGTTCAACATCTCCATACGTGCCTGTGTAGGCCTGGAAGTAGGCCAGATAGCGCATGTCGCGGTACTTTCGGGCGAAGAACCGTTTCCCGAGTTCCAGTTGTTCCGTCACGGTCTCTCCCTCTCGGCAGTATTCTGGCGAGAAGGCGCGGTTATTGCAAAAAGAGCAGCCTCCCCACCCCACGCGTCCGTCGCGATTGGGGCAGGTGAGGCCTGCATCTATGGAAATCTTCTGTATCCGACTCCCCAGTTCGGCACGAAGCCACGTCCCGTAGTCCTGATACAGCATTAGCTTCTTTCGCTATTTTACACTCCTTCCAGGTTCTTACAGCCACTTAACGTAGCAGAAGTCCTGACGGTGCGGCAACAAGTCGTTCTTGGGGAACATGCGATAGCCAACCTTGAAGGAGCCGGCGTTGTTCAGGTGGTGAAGCAACTCGAACACATAGTTGTTACCTTCTCGACCGGTCATCTTGAAGGGTTCCACGCTATAGATGTGATCTACGCCGTCCTTGTCCGTGCTCAGTGTCACCAGTTCCAGACCGATTGCATCCTCCAGTCCGGCCTCGTCGAGTACGATGCGGATGTTGTACTTCTGTCCGGCAATGGGCATACCCTGAATCAGTGCATCGGGCTTGTCCATGCTTACAACACGAATCTGATCCCAGTGCTCAACGACGTTCTCCTTCCACTGGGCAATTTCCTTGGCCAGCTGGCAGCCGTCCTTCTTTAGCAACTGAGAGCGGTCACGCAGTTTATTGTAGAACTTCGAATAGTAGTCATCCAACTGGCGCTTCATGGTGTAGTGAGGCGCGATGCGTGCGATGCTGTTCTTGATGACCTGAATCCAGCCTGTCGAATAGCCCTTCTTGTTACGGGCGTAGTAGAGCGGCATAATTTCGTTCTCCAAGAGGGAGTAGATTGTGGCAGCATCAAGTTGATCCTGATACTCCTGGTTCTGATAGGTACGCTTCTCTGTCAGTGCCCATCCGGCACCTTCGCGATAGCCTTCAAGCCACCAGCCGTCCAGCACGGAGAGGTTCACGACACCGTTCATCAGGGCCTTTTCGCCACTGGTTCCACTGGCCTCAAGGGGACGTGTGGGCGTGTTCATCCAGATGTCCACACCCGAGACGAGGCGGCGCGCCAACTGCATGTCGTAATTCTCAAGGAAGATGATCTTTCCGAGGAACTCTGGGCGCTGGCTGATTTCGTAGATACGCTTGATGAGTCCCTGACCGGCTCCGTCGGCGGGGTGAGCCTTACCCGTGTAGAGGAACTGCACAGGATAGTTGGGGTTGTTCACGATTTTGGCCAGACGGTCGAGGTCGGTGAACAGGAGGTGGGCACGCTTATAGGTGGCGAAGCGGCGTCCGAAGCCGATGAGCAATGCGTTGGGATTGATTTTCTCCATCAGGCTCACGACACGTGAGGGGTCTCCTTGGTTCTTGAGCCATGAGTCACGGAACTGTTCGCGGATGTAGTCCGTCAGTTTGTTCTTCAGCTGCATGCGGGTGTCCCAGATTTCCTCGTCACTGACGTTGTAGATAGCTTCCCAAATGCGTTCGTTCGACTGGTCGCTGAGGTGCTTTTCGTCAAAGTGTTTGCGATAGAGTTTGCGCCATTCGTTGGCACACCATGTCGGGAAATGCACACCGTTGGTGACGTAGCCCACGTGGCTCTCCTCGGGATAGTAGCCAGGCCAGATGCCAGAGAACATTTTCTTCGAAACCTCGCCATGGAGCCAGCTCACACCATTCACCTCCTGCGAGGTGTTGCAAGCGAAGGTTGACATGCAGAACTTCTCTCCGTGGTCTTCGGGGTTCATACGGCCCATGCCGATGAACTCGTCCCAGGTGATGCCCAGCATCTGTGCGTATCCGCTCATATATTTTGAGAAGAGTCCTTCGTCGAAATAGTCGTGGCCTGCGGGCACGGGGGTGTGTACGGTGTAGAGCGAAGAAGCGCGCACCAGTTCCAGTGCCTGCGTGAAGGTCATTCCCTCCTTCACCAAATCCACCAGACGCTGCACGTTGCACAGGGCGGCGTGCCCCTCGTTGCAGTGATAAACGTCCTTCTGGATGCCCAGTTTCTTCAATGTCAGCACACCACCGATGCCGAGCAGAATCTCCTGCTTCAGACGGTTCTCCCAGTCTCCGCCGTAAAGGGCGTGGGTGATGGAACGGTCGAACTCGGAGTTCATATCATTATCGGTATCAAGCAGATAAAGTTTAATGCGTCCAACATTCACGCGCCACACGTATGCGTGTACATAATAATCCATATAAGGAACGTCGATGACCATCGGGGTGCCATCCTCTTCCTTCACCTGCTCAATGGGCAGGCTACCAAAGTTCTGTGCCTCGTAGTTGGCTATCTGCTGACCGTCCATTGAGAGGGTCTGCGTGAAGTAGCCATAACGATAAAGGAAGCCGACGGCCACCATATCCACGTTCGAGTCGCTGGCTTCTTTCAAGTAGTCGCCAGCCAGGATGCCGAGACCGCCAGAATAGATTTTCAGCACCTGGTTCAGCCCGTACTCCATACAGAGATATGCCACAGAGGCACGTTTCTTGTCGGGCTTCACATCCATATAGGCACGGAATTGTGCGTAGACGTCGTCCATTTTTTTCAGTACCGCCTTATCCTCGGCCAAGAGGCTCATTTTCTCGAAACTTAGATGTTCGAGCATCAGAACGGGGTTGCCATTGCACTCATCAAAAAGTTTCTCGTCAATGTTGCGGAACAGACTGCGAGCGTCGTGATTCCAGGCCCACCACATGTTATGAGCCAGTTCCTCCATCTTCATCAGTTTCTCGGGGACATTGCTCCTCACGTTGATGGGACGGAAGGAAGGCTGATTGACGTTACTTGCTTTAATCTTCATAAAGTTAATGTTTTGTATTATAAGTTATTTTACGTTTCGCCATAATGCTTTTGCTTTTGGAGTCGCCCGGGGTCAGAGTATTTCCATTCTGACCGCGGTCTTCTGCAGGGCGATGTCATAAGCATCGAAGTATTGCTTGATGAAATGTTTCCATAGTGCCTTCTGTGCCAGTGAGGCGGCATTTTGCCGTGCGTGCTCCACGTCCTGCTTGTCCCACCCGGCAAACTGCAGCACCGCCCTTACGATGCCGTCGGCCACGTCCGAGTAGTTATAGTCCGTACGTTCGATGACCTCTGCCCCATCGAGGAGCGAGGAGGGTTCGCCCTTCACCTTATTCGCCCACAGGCCGAATCCCGAAAGGTTGGTTGTAACCGTAGGCACGTGGAAGGCAATGCTCTCCAGCGGCGTATAGCCCCAAGGTTCGTAGTACGAGGCATAGACGGTGAGGTCCTTGCCGATGAGCAGGTCATAGTAAGAGCGGTTGAAGATGCCGTCCTTTCCGTCCAGGTAGCAGGGCACGAAGATTACCTTCACGCGTTCCTCGGGGCGGTTGGATTTATCGAACCAGCGCAGTGTGTTCATCACGTTGTCGTGCTCCACGTCGTTCAGCCCGTGGGTCAGGAAAGGCATGGGCAGTGGGGTGTCGAACACCTCTTGACTGGCCAGTCGCCCTTGCAGGTCACGGCGCGGTCCTGCCACCCAGGCCGGAACCTCCACGAAGGCCACGACAGGGCGTCTTAATCCCTCCTGCCAGTCCAGGCGGTGCATGGCTTCGAGGAACACGTCGATGCCCTTGTTTTTGAATTCATAGCGTCCACTGGTAGCTACGATGAGCGTGTCTTCGGGGAACTGTTGTCCCGTCAGGGCATTGGCCACGCGCAGCAACTGCTGGCGAGCCTCCTTACGCTTGCGGGTGAATTCGTCTCCTGCAGGCACGAAATCGTTTTCGAATCCGTTCATCAGCACGGCATCGGGGCGTTTGTCCAGGAGTTCCTCACACTCGCGGGCTGTAACATCGCTTACCGTCGTGAAGCAGTCCACGTTGTGAGCCGTCTGGCGCTCAATGCTGTGCTTTGCCTCCATGTTCAGTTCGCCAGCCATCTGGTTGCCGTTGTAAGCATAGAGGTAGTCGTAGAGGGGTTTGTTGTTGCCCGCAATGCTGCGCCCGATACTCGTGGCATGAGTCGTGAAGACGGTCGCAATGGCCGGCACGTGCTTCTTCACATACAGGGCACCCAGCCCCGTCATCCATTCGTGAGCCTGATAGACGACGCGCTCGTGCTTTTTGCGCAGAAAGTGATTGTAGTAGCTCTCCACCACGCGCCCAGCGGCATACGAGAACATCGAAGCCTCATCGTAGTCGCCATAGGCATGTAGCGATTCCACCCCAAAGTCGGCCCATGCCGAGCCGTAGAGATGATCCTTCGCTACGAAATAGGGCTGGAAGTCAACCAGCACCACACAGGGCCGTCCGGGAATGTTCCAGCGCCCAACCCTCACGCTTATGCCTTCGCGGCGAGCTTGGTCGACCCACTTTGCCCAGAGTGCTTTGTCCTCCACGAACAAGGGATTCTCCTTGCCACGCCATAAGTCGGGGCCGACGAACACGACGCAGTCTTTCAACGTCTCCACCAAGGTCTTGGCATGCGTCGAAAGCACAGTGTAAATACCGCCCACTTTGTTGCAGACTTCCCAACTGGATTCGAACACGAACGTCGGGACTATCTTTTCATCTTCCATTAAGTCGTTTTTGTTTTTCGGCTGCGAAGGTACGAAAATCTTTTCATATACATCGTATATGGCCGTGACAATCGCCTCTCGGGGTGTGTTTTTCTTGATGTATGTCAATTGCGCTTCAGGACGAGGCTACCGCGCACGTCCTCGCTGGACGAAGCCACATAGAGGCGATACGCCCCCCTTTCCACCTTCCACCCGTGGCTCTCCACGTCCCAGAAAGCCAAATCGTCGGCCGACAGGTGCAGCGTGACGCGCTGCGTCTCGCCTGGTTGCAGGTTGACTTTCACGAAGTCCTTCAACTCCTTACGCGGGCGTTCGACAAGAGACTTTTCGCCCGCTTCCCTTCCCACGTACAGTTGCACCGTCTCGCGGCCCTCCCTCTGCCCCGTGTTGGTCACGTCGAGGCATACTTCCCATCGGTCGTCGTCCAGCGTCTTTAGCGAGGGTTCGCCGTAACGGAAGGTGGTGTACGAAAGTCCATAGCCGAAGGGGAAAAGCGGACGCACGCCGCGAGTGTCGAAGTGGCGGTAGCCCACGAAGATGTCCTCCTTGTAGTAGACCTGACGGTCGACACCCGGATAGGCGGCTGCGCCGTATTGCACATAGGGATAGTCCTCATAGCGGCGGGCAAAGGTGACGGGCAACTTTCCACTAGGGCACATCCGCCCCGAAACGATGTTTGCCAGTGCCGTGCCGGCCTCGCTGCCCAGATACCAGCAGTGCAACAGTGCCGCCGTCTGTTCGAGCCAGGGCATTGCATAGGGATTGCCGCCGAAGGTGACCACAATCAGGCGTGGTTGGATGCGTGCCAGCTCCGCGATGAGCTCATTCTGGCCGAAACTGAGGTCATACGTTTCTCGATCGCCATTCTCGCAGTCCTGGCGGTGATTCTTGTTCATGCCGCCAATAAAGATGAGCAGGTCGGCATCCTTCGCCTTCTCCAGAGCCTCCTGGCGGAGTTTGGTTTGCCGTTCGAGACCGACCACGTCGACCTTATCGTAGATGGCCTGCCCACTCTCGTAGCCCTGGGCATAGACGATGTCGGCAAGGTCCTCGTACACGGTCTTCAGCCCTTCTAGCGGACTGACGTCACGCCGCGTTTTCAATTCCGACGAACCACCGCCCTTCGTCAGACTGCGCGTGGCGTTCTCGCCCACGATGAGGAGACGGGGACGTCCACCGCCTAAAGCCAGTGCTGACAGCCGTTCCGCCGTCAGCGGCAGCAGAGGCATCTCCCGTTTCCGCCCCTTCGCTGCGCACCGTTCGTTTCTCAGGAGCACGATTCCCTCCTCCCCTATCTCGCGGCAGGTGCGATAGTGGTCTTCGGAACACATCTTGCCCGTCGTCTTCTGTGGGTTCATGGCCGTGCGGAAGATAGTGCGCAAGACACGCCGAGCCTTCTCGTCCAAAAGCGACATGGGCAGTCGTCCCTCCCGAATCATTCGTTCGAAGGGACGTGCCAGATGATAGTCGGCATACGTGAACCGGTTCCCCGTGAGCGTCCCGTTACGCGAGGTGCCCATTTCCAGATCCAGGCCGCCCGTGGCCGACTGCCAGTCGTCGACCGCCGCATCCCAGTCGCTCACCAGCGCCCCGTCGAATCCCCACTCACGCTTCAGGATACCGTTCAGCAGCGAGTCGTTGTGGCTGCAATGGACTCCCAGCCACAGGTTGTACGACCCCATGATGCTCCACACGCCTGCCCGCTTTACGGCGGCTTCGAAGGCGGGCAGATAGATTTCCCTCATGGCGCGCTCGCTCACGTTCACGTCCACCGTGAAGCGGTCCGTCTCCTGATTGTTCAGGGCAAAGTGCTTCATGCAGCATCCGACGCCGTTGGCCTGCACGCCCTCGATGTAGGGCACCACCATTTCGGCCGCCAGCCGTGGGTCTTCCCCCAAGTACTCAAAAGCGCGTCCGTTCATGGGCGTGCGTTGTATGTTGGCCCCAGGCCCCAGCAGGAGGTCCTTGCCGCGGTAGGCAAACTCTTCGCTGATGGCGTTCCCGTAGTCTTGGGCGCGTTCCCGGTTCCACGTGGCAGCGAGGCATGTCAGCGAGGGAAAGGCCACACACGAATCGTTGGTCCAGCGGGCTGCGCTCCAGGCGTTCCATTCCAGTTCTTCACGCACGCCGTGAGGCCCGTCATCCATGTTCAGTTGTCGGATGCCCAAGCGCGGCACGCCGGCACTGGTGAACTTCGACTGGGCATGCAGCAGTTCCACTTTCTCGTGGGTCGTCATGTGCCGCAGGGCATCCTCCACTCGCTGTTCCACCGTAGCCTGTGGATCAAGATACAGAGGCACCTCGCGCTTCGTCTGTGCCGATGCCCCACAGCCAATCAGGGCCGTAAGGAGCAGGATTTGGGTTCGTTTCATATTGGCTTAAGGATTGTTCGTTAGAGTTCGTCGTGCAAATATACGAAGAACTTTCCATACTCCCAACACTTATTCTGCAGAATCTCATGTGCACTTGTGAAAGCGGGGAATTGGAAATTATAATATACTCGAGTTTCGCATGTTCGCCGATTCTTATTTCACCACAGAGAGCACGGAGGAAACAGTGCTTCTTTATCATGCAAGAGA
>JAFTEX010000054.1 GCA_017453445.1 Bacteroidaceae bacterium | reverse complement strand
GAATACAGCGGATGGAATCCTTCTTCGTTGTCAGAGCCAAGTCTAATTTACAGTACAAGTGTGTCAAGTGGAAGCGTCGTCTGCCTAAGAACATACTCACGGATGCTGAGATTGAACTGACGGTCTATAAGAGCCGCAAAGACTATCCTGAGAACTTGCGTCTCGTCAGATACTATGACGAAGAGCAAGGACGTGAGTTCATGTTCCTGACCAATGCGATGGACCTGACAGCCCAGCAGATAGCCGACCTCTACAAGAATCGTTGGCAAATAGAACTGTTCTTCAAGTGGCTCAAGCAGCACCTCAAGATTAAGAAGTTTTGGGGCACTACAGAGAACGCAGTCAGAATACAGATCAGTGCTGCCATCACTGCCTACTGCCTTGTGGCGATTGTCCAGCATGACATGCAGTTGAAGCGTTCGACCTATGAGATCTTGCCAATCCTCAGCATTTCACTCACGGACAAGACATCGCTCAGAGAACTGTTCGATAAGACTAATTCCAATGATGTCAAAGAGCAATTGGGTCCCCTTATTCCAGGGTTGTTTGATTAATATTTAACTCGTCCTGATTTTAACGGGACACTAATGAATTATTTTCAATGTAAAATGTAAAAACGATGAAAACACTATTCAAAAGACTATGGCTAATTGCCATAACAATGCAATACGCTATGAATATTGCAGCTGCAGCCTATTATGATGCAAAAATAGATGGACTTTATTATAAATTTTCGGGCAAAGTTGCATATATAACATTTAAAAGTTATACTACTAATGGTGGATTTGTTTCTGATTGTTCGGGTGAAATTGTTATTCCAGACTCTATTGCGTATAATGGTACAACATATCCAGTAACAAAAATTATAGGAGGTGCTTTTAATTATTGTAATATCACCTCTATAACTATACCTTCGACTGTCGTCTCTATTGATGGTGGGGCATTTAAGGGATGTAGTGAGTTAAAATCCCTAATAATATGTGATAGTGGAAAATCATTAGATGTAGGCTATAGTTCTACTTGGACAAATATGGCAGGGGGAGAGGGCGCATTTTCAGAATGTAGCATCAATTATGTATATATTGGTCGTAATATAAGTGGAGGATGCATGTTTGGTAAGCAACTCAACAATAGTTATTATGGAGGTGGAAGTAGTATTACGTCATTTGTTTTAGGAGATAGTATAACTTCAATAAGTAGTGAAATGGCTTTGGATGGGTGCGAAATTACCTCATTGATTATCCCTGATAATGTTTTAAGTATCGAGGATAAAGTTTTCCTCAATTGTCAGAAATTGCATGAAATTGTAATTGGGGAACATGTTCAGTCAATAGGTAATGAAGCCTTCAAAGGCTGTCTATTCACGAAAATTTACTGTCGGGCAGAATTCCCACCCACTTGTGGGACGGATGCGTTCACCATCACGAAGCAGAACTGCAAACTGCGTGTGCCAGAGGAGAGCGTCGACCTCTACAAGGTGCATCAGGACTGGTGCGACTTCTTCATCGAGGCCCTGCCCACGGCGGTAAGTTCCATTGCGCTGAACTACAACACCTATGCACTGAAGGGCATCGGGCAGAGCATACAACTCACGGCCACCATACTGCCGGCGGATGCCACGGACAAGACGGTGACGTGGACAAGTTCCGACGAGTCGGTCTGCACGGTGAGCAGCACAGGACTGGTAGTCGCCACGGGAGTCGGCACGACCACCATTACGGCCACGACCGCCGACGGCGGACTGGCGGCCACCTGCACCGTCAACGTCACGAAGCCCGTGACGGGCATCACGCTCAACCACAGCGAATATACGCTGGACGGCCTCGGCAAGAGTTTCCTGCTCACGGCCACGGTCACGCCCGACGATGCCACGGACAAGTCGGTGACGTGGAAGAGCTACAACGAGAGCGTCTGCATCGTGGCCAACGGCATGGTGGTCAGTGTGGGCTATGGCTCGGCCGTGGTGACGGCCACCACGACGGACGGCGGACAGATGGCCTTCTGCCTTGTGACTGTCAGGATGGTGACCGACACGGCAGACCTCACAGATGGAGATGCCTACACGGGAGCCACAGACGAGACGATGGCCACCCTCACCTACACCCGCACATTCTCTAACACCGAGTGGCAGGCTCTGTACGTGCCCTTCGAGATGACGTACGCGGACTGGCAGGCAGACTTTGAGGTGGCACGGCTGAACGACGTGCACCAGTGGGACGATGACGACGACGGGACGATAGACCGCACTGAACTGGAAGCGGTGAAGCTGAAGAGCGGAAAGACCGAAGCCAACACTCCGTATCTTATCCGCGCAAAGAGCACAGGCGAGAAGACCATCACGCTGACAAATGCCACGCTCTATAAGGCTGAGGAGAACACCTTCGACGTGTCGTCGTGGAACACGAAGTTCACGTTCACGGGCACGTACTCGGGCGTATCGGGCACGAACATGTTCACGAACGGCTACTACGCCATGGGCGGAGGCAGGCTGCATCAGGCAGAATCGTCGGCCTACGATTTGAGTCCCATGCGCTGGTACATGACGGTGACCGACCGCAACGGGAACCCGAAGTCGCTGGGCGAAGTGAAGGTGATGGTGTTCGGGGATGACACTGACGGCATCAGCCCCACCGAGAACGCAGAGAAGACAGAGAACACAGAGGTGTATGACCTGAGCGGACGGCGGACGGACAAGCCCACAAAGAAGGGTGTTTACATCAAGAACGGACGAAAAATGATTGTGCGATGAAACGGGAATACACAAGACCAGTGACGGAGGCCATACGCCTCCGCTCGCTGGAGCATATAATGGAGAGCACCTACGTGCCCATCGGCGGCGGTGGCGGTTTCGATGCAAAGCGACACCAAGGCGACTGGGAAATAGAGTGGGAAGGAACGTACTGCGAAGACGAAGAGGAGGACAACAGTGGAATCTTCTAACTGAATAGGCGAGAGAGGGCGAAGCAATGAACCCTCTCTCGTTGCATTTGCTACGCTTGCGGAGAGAAACGGAGCAAGAAAAGGCGGACGGATTCTTTGCCATGTCGGGAAATGTTTATATCTTTGCCGCACAATAACGGACATAGCAAAGATGAAAGTACTATATTTCCACGGCTTTGCCTCGGCGGGTTCGTCGGGCACGGCCACGCACCTGCGCAACATGCTATACGAATATGGGGTGGAAGTCATCTCACCCGACATCCCCGTCAAGCCCTCCGAGGCTCTGGCTCATCTGCGCCTGCTGGTGGCGGAGCAAAAGCCCGACCTCATCGTGGGTACGTCGATGGGCGGACTGTACACGGAACTGATGTATGGCGTGCCGCGCATCATGGTCAACCCTTCGTTCCACATGGCTCGCCACCTGACCTTCCAGGGGATGGGGAGGCACACGTTCTTCAACAAACGGCAAGACGGTGCCCGCGACTTCGTGGTGGACAAGGAGATGATTGCCCAGTTCAAGGAGGTGGAGAAGGAAAGTTTCAAGGGGGTGAACGCCCAGGAGAAGGAGATTGTCTGGGGACTGTTCGGCAAGAACGACAAGTTCGTCAACTGCCAGCCCGACTTCAAGAAGGCTTACGGCACGGAACACTTCCAGATATTCGACGGCGAACACCGCCTGAACGACACGGTGCTGAAACGGGACATCTTTCCCTTAATCAAGAAAATCCTAAACCTGTAGCAATATGATGAAAAAGATATTTTGGGCCATCGCGGCAGTTCTTTTGCTGAGCGGATGCACCCCCAAAGAGAAGAAGAACACGAGCGAAGCCGGCAAAGAAGCGGCCGAGACCGAGGTGGCTGCCGAAGGAAAGACTGCCCCCGACTTCACCCTGAACGGCCCCGACGGCACACCTGTCAGTCTTTCAAGTTTACGCGGAAAGTATGTGGTGCTTGACTTCTGGGGCACCTGGTGCAAATGGTGCGTCAAGGGCATTCCTGACATGAAGGCCTACTACGAAAAATACGAGGGGAAGTTCGAAATGCTCTCCATCGACTTCGGCGACGACGAGGAGACCTGGCGCAAGGCTATCGAATCATACGACATGAACTGGCTTCACGTCATCACCGACAAGGATTCGGGTGAGAAGTTGCAGGAACTTTACGCCATCGAGGGGTTCCCCACAAAGATAGTCGTCGACCCCGAGGGCAAAATCGTTCACATTACTGTGGGCGAAGACCCCAAGTTCTACGAGTTTCTGGACGACCTGTTCGAATAATGGAGGACTCTACAGGACTATGTTACAGGAAACTCCTGCAGCACGGTCCTCTGCCTGATAGAAGGGAGCCGCGACAAAGGTGCGCGTGCTCTCTTTTTTTGCGCGGCGTACAGCATCGCGCTTGTCTATCTTGAAAAGACGCTTCCAGACGGGCAGCATCCAGTAACCGGCATCCGCACAAAGGATGCCGACTCCGGCTCCAGTCATGACATCGCCCACCCAGTGGCGCTTATTGTAGACCCGCAGGAAGCCCGTAGTGGCGGCTACGGCATAGGCTGCCAAGCCATAGCCCCAGCCGTATTCGATACGCATAAGCTCCGCCCCCGTGAAGGCCGTTGCCGTATGCCCGGAGAAAAAGGAGTTTGCCTTCGTGGAGTTAGGTCGCTTTTCCCTTACGGTGTACTTGACAGCGTTGGTAACGCCGGCCATCAAGGCGTGTGCCGTGGCTGAAGCCAGGAAGCGGTCGCGGAAATTATGCTTAGGGCGTGTGCCCGGAATGAATCCCAACGTAAGATGTGTCACCAAGGGGATATACTGTATGTATTCGTCAACCTTCGTACGGTTTCCATTCGGATTCATGTTATCGCACGCCCTCTTTTCCAACCAGTCTATGGGATTGTCCTTACCCAGCCCCCATGCCCCAAGTGCCACGAGCACTGCCGGAGCTGCCAATTGCTGAGGGCGGAAACGGAAATCAGCCTGTGCGACATCACTCTGCGAGATGAACGCTCCATTCGCATGAACGGACACGGTGTCCTCTACCTCGGGCATCACCCATGATGCACTGTCTTCCTGCGCTACGCCAAAGGCGCACTGAAGAATAAAAAGTATCGTTATGATTGGGCGCATATATGAATGGTCAAAGTTCGATTTTCAGGGTTCCTATCAGTCCACGCGGGATGGTCAGGGTCATATCAGGCCCACGCCTCTGAAGGCCGCGTACCCCCTGTGGGAAACACATTTCGTTGTACACGTTACCAAAGTCGTAGAGATTGTAGCAGAGCAGGGAGAGGCTCGTGTGATGACCGCCCATCGTCCACTGGAAGCGGGCGTGGAGGTCGATGTTGAAAAGGGCACTCTCACGGCAACCGAAGTTTCCGTCTGTGGGGTTGATGCCCCGGGTACAACCGGGGCGGATAGCAACTTGCATATTGCCTGCCCCGTCGGTCTGTTCTGCGGTATTGAAGTAGGCGAAGGGTTGCCCGTCAGTCCAGCGGCCTGTGATTCCGAACTGGAAGTGTTCGTTCGGGTTATATGCCAGATAGATGCGGCAAACGTAGGCCCTGTCCTGATCCAACCGCCCTACGGCGGGATGCCGTCCCGAAGCATTCTCCAACGGGCGGAGTGTATTAGGGTTGGCTGTAGACTCTGAAAGTACGCCAATGTTGTTCGACACCGGCCCATTGCCCAGTGCTGAGACTCCGGCACCTATCATAGACTGCCATGAAAGGCTGAACCAGAACTTGCGCCCCCGATAGGTGTAGCGCGAGGTCTGCGACATATAGTAAGGCGTGTTGGTGAAGAAACCTCCCCCCATCAGACTGGTCGGCAGGTAATCCACCACATAATCCCGTTCTCCTGGCAAGAGAAAATAGAAGCCGTCAGCATCCAGTGCGCCATTGGCCTCTACCCCATCACGGAAGCGGGTCATCCAAGTGTGGTAGAATTTTTTGTACGTCTGCAACAAGGCTATCTCGTGTCTGCCGAATCGCAAATAAATCGGCACATTCAGGGTCATATACGCTGGTTGCCAAAGCCGATGGGCATAGTGGTGACGGGCACCGCCCACGGTGGTGAACAACTGGTCGGACTGGCTGAAGCGCACCTCGGCATTCATATAGTCGCGGCTCATGTACCGCAGATCTTCAATGTTGTAACTTACACGGTCGTGCCCCAGGGTCAGCCCCACTTCGAACCATCGGACTGGCCGATACTGGAGTGAGAAGAGTGCCTGTACGTTGGGAGTCACTTTGCTTCGGCCGCCCAGCAACATGCCGTCGAGGGTCAGGTTCACAATGCCCGAAAGCGAAAGTTGACCTCTGCTTCCGAAGTGTCGACCGGCCTCCACCCCGACCTTGTTCTCCAGCAAGCCCGAAGCAAAGCGGCGGCTCGTCCAGTCGTACCGATAGAGTGGCGTGACCGTGGCCGCCTTCATGTGCTGTAGGTAAACTTCATTCGAGAAATGAGTTGCCGAGGGACGGAAGAGGAGCATTGAGTTATAGCCATCGGCTTTCAGTGTGAGCCAAGACTGGAGCGGGCGCTCATAACTCAGGCTCCACGAGAGCTCGTGCGTCTGGCCGTCGGCCATCCATGGTTCCAGAGATTCCCCATCGGGGTCGGCCAGGTTGCGCGAGAATTGCAGGTCGTCGTGCCGTACACGGTTAGTGGCCCACGTCAGTCCCGTCGTCAGTCCGCGCCGCTTGGCATAGAGCGTTGCACTGTATGTATTCAGTCGCATCACTTCGGCAGGGTTCAGATAAAATTCTGCACCGTAATTTTCCTTGCCACTAAAGTTCACCCAATAGCCCAGACGGTCGAGCCACCGTCCCGCAGGCAACTGGCCGTCCATCTGCACTTTGTAATAGCCGGATGAATAGAGCGGACTGGTGGTCAAGAGCCCTTCGTGGTCATAGTTCGGGTAGCACTGTTCGCCGATGCTGGCATAGAGATGCTGGCGCAGGGGCCTGCCGTCACGCGTCTTCAGCGTATAGGCAAGATCCATCGTGCCCTGTCCTCGGACATACTGGCGCCGATGGATGGTCTGTGGATTGTAGGCATCCTCTTTTCCCGTGTTATGGAAGAGATGGATGATGCCTTCCGTCGTCGGACTGATACCCCCCAGATTACCACGATTCCATGACACCTGGGCATAGTCCTTCGCTATCGTGTCCTGTTCGAAACTGAGCACCGAGCCGTTGGGGTCGAGCCGCAGATGGTACTGCTCCATGTTAGGCACAAAACTCGTGCTCCCCGGCGTGAAGCGATTATCCAGCCGCATACCGTCGACGTAGAAGCGGTTCCAACGATAGGAATTGCCATCCACGGAAAACATCAGTTGCCCCGACTCGTCCCACTGTCCCACGTGTAGCCCCTGATAGACGGTATGGTCGCTCAATGCGTCTAACCAGTGTACCAAGTGCCCTTGATGGTAATAGTCGCGAAAGAAGTCTGCCCTCACCGTGTCTGCCGGTTGAGCCATTAGAGAATGAGAAAATGAGAAAATGAGAAAATAAGAAAGCTGAGCCACCACGGTGCCCCACCCTATTTTTTTCTGTCTGTGCTTATCCATGTTTCTCATTCCCCTATTTCTTCATTTTCAGTATATCGCAACGATAAGCAAGCCCAAGCCTCCCCATTTGGTATGGATAGTCCCGTAGTCCGTATTCATAGGCTGCTACGATGTCAAAGCGCTTCACGCGATAATTGAAATTTGTGCGCACCACAACTGGACGGTCATGTGCCATCTTGCCACCGTTTGAAGCGTTATGCTCCCAACCGCTATAGCCAGCCAGCGAGGCTGAGAGGGAGAAGTGAGAGTTTTCCCACTTTGCAAGGATGCCCCACTGCACAGCATCGTTCTGCCGGCCGTTATCCGTCTGCCAGCAAAGGAATCCCGTTGACAGAGCCAGTCGGAGTCTGTGCCCCCAACGGGTATTGTGCCCAACGCTGAGCGACTTTGCCACACTGGTGTCGAAGAAATAACCTGGCCCGTCGTAGTATCGGGCATGATAGAACTCTCCACCCGAAGCGGTACGCAGGGCAGCCCTCAGCACCCAGTCGGGCACCGCAGGCTTACGTTTTCCACGCCACACACCTTCGCGCACCAGATGCATGTCGGCACTCACGTATACATCACCGCTCAAGTGCCCCTTCCGAGCATCGTTGAACCTCGCAGGGTCAATGCGGCAGACGGTCATATTCTCGTCCGAGTTTCTATACCACTCCATCACGGGCATCCACAAACTCAGGTTGGCACGGTCCGTCCACAAAGGCACGTTCACCTTCAATACAGCATCCGCAGTGTGGTCGCCTCGGTTTCCATTAAAGTATTCGCCTGCCAGTTCCACGCGTAGTTCCCCCTGCACTCGTCCATCCAGCATCTCCGGCACCCGGAAGGCATTAGGACCAAAGTAATAAGGTGAAATTAACGAGGGGGTCCCCAACGGAGACTTATCCAACGGTGTCTGTGACTTCCCAATCTGAAAAAACACAAGACACAGAATGACAGGCACAAATCTTCTCATTCCAAGCAATTTCCTGCAAAATTACACAAAAAATCCGAGAATCACAGAGATTTGACCAAAGAAAATTAGCGTACGCACAAAAGCGCTGCGGACAACCATCCGCAGCGCTTTTTTTATGTCCCTATCCTTCTGAGTCAAGCACCCTACCCCAAGGGGGCCTCTTCCCCTCGTAAAGGGGTATAGTATTCCCCCCCATTGGGGGTATAGTAATCCCTCGGCTTAGGGAATAGTATTCCCACCCGCAGGGGGTATAGTATCCCCACCGCAGGGGGTAAACCGGAAACGCCAGGACACCCAGAAACGCCAGGATGGAAATACCGGAACATCCGGAAATTCCGGAATATCTGGAAACTCCGGGACAACCCGGGACATCCCGGAAGCCCCCCAAAAGCCCCAAGCCTCCACGGGAGGGCTGCGTGAGCAGCAGCCCATAAACGAAGAAAGCCCCCCGGTCTATCGGACCGGAGGGCTTCCCTTCTGAAAAAACGGCGGCTACCTACTCTCCCACTTGCGCAGTACCATCGGCGCGGGCGGGCTTAACTTCTCTGTTCGGAATGG
>JAFTEX010000004.1 GCA_017453445.1 Bacteroidaceae bacterium | reverse complement strand
CCGAAAAAATGTGTACTTTTGCCCATGGTTATGTTTGTTTATGTTTGGCGACTGCAAATATAACCAAAAGGGCTGACACCTTTGAGTGGTGACAGCCCTAATTTTTGTCTGATGACTTAATGTTTACCGGACAGTAATAATATCAAAAAGAGAGAGAGGCTAATGAAGACTCCCACGACATCGAGCGAGAGCATCGTGTAGGTGTTGCCAAAAACGCTCATCCGGCACGACCACTCCTGCAACGCGGGAGAGAAGAAGAGCACCGTATTTGCCACGACGATGATGAGACGCAGTTCCGTGGGACCCAGTTTGGCGTAGGTCAGCCGGAACTCGTTCTTCAGGTGGGCATTGATCATGACATAGACCTCCAACATCAGGTAGGGCACGATGATGAGCAGTGCCACGCGCAAACTCAGGTAGGCCGACAGACCTGCACCGAAAACCATCAGGAACTCGCAGACACAGTCCAGGTTGTGGTCGATATAGAAACCGTAGAGCGGCCGTTGCTGATTGCGATAGCGTGCCAACGTGCCGTCCAGCGAGTCGCCCAGCCAATTGAGAAAGAATCCCAGGTTGGCCAGCCACAGCCAGGCGGGCCCGCGATTGGTGAGTGCATAGCCGACGAAAATCAGCCCCGCCCCCACGACCCCGAGCAGTGTCAGATGGTCACTGGTCACGAAACGAGGAATCCTGCGAGCCATAGCCCGCAGGATCACCTTCTCATAGGGACTCAGTAGCGAAGTCTGAATTCTCGCTGACTGTTCCGCTGCAGTGTTTTCCATAGTATTATTTTATCAGTTCACCCTCTTCCGTGAACTTCAGCACAATGTCGCTCTTGCCGTCCAGTTCCACACGATAGTATTTTTCCGTCGGGGTCTCCACCCAGTCGGCATCGTCCAGTTCCAGTCCCTGATAGTTTTGTGCAATATAGTCCAAAACCGACTGGGGAAGTTCGTTCGTGTTCATGTCTTTCTGTGTCATCGTCCACGTACCGTCCTTCTTGAACCAAACCTCCATTTCGCGCCAGTCGACATAGAATTCAGCCTTCAGTTGTCCGTCCGACTCCTTTTCCCACTTGGCAGTGGTGTTGGGGAACATCTGTTTGAAAGTGGTCATCACGGCTTCCGGCACATCGTTCTCCTTCACGTCGTCGTCACCGCAGCTCACGGCACACAATGACATTGCTCCCATCATGAGGCAAAGCAACAAATTTTTCAGTTTCATAGTTAGTTTTTTTTAAAAATAATTAATTAGAATTAGATACGAATGCGTTGCAAAATTAGTGAAACACCGATATATGAGCAAAAAAACGAGGTTACATTCATGTTACAATAAAAGAGGGGAAAGGGGGCGCACACGTATTTTATTACCATATTGTTACGTAATATTTTTGTAACTGGTTTCGCTTGACTGATTATTTTTGAAGCAGTACTTTTGCATCAGAAATGATAAAGAAGAACGATTATGGAAACCTCTCCTAACTACTTTATGGCGGCTATGAAAGTGCTTGGCGCACTGGGTTTGCTTATTTATGGTATGCGCATGATGAGCGAGGCCTTGCAGAAGATGGTGGGGCCGCAATTACGCCACATTCTGGCACGCATGACCTCCAACCGCCTGACCGGAATGCTGACGGGCACGGCCGTGACGTGTGCCGTACAGTCGTCGTCGGCCACGACGGTGATGACCGTCTCCTTCGTCTCCGCCGGACTGCTCACCCTGGGCCAAGCCATCTCCGTCATCATGGGAGCCAACATCGGCACCACGCTGACGGCCTGGATTATGTCCTTGGGCTATAATGTCGACCTCACGGCGGTTGTCTTTCCCGCTTTCTTCATCGGCATGTTGCTCATCTACAAGAAGCGCCACCGCTACGTGGGCGACTTCCTCTTCGGCGTGGCCTTCCTCTTCCTCTCACTGGTCATGCTGAGCACGACAGGGCACGAACTGGACCTGGAGCACAACGAGGACGTGGTGCGCTTCTTTGCCTCCTTCGACACGAGCAGCCACTGGACCATACTAATCTTCCTCCTCATCGGCACGCTGATAACCTGTCTCGTGCAGTCCTCCGCAGCCGTCATGGCCATCACCATCCTGCTTTGTTCCACAGGCGTGCTGCCCATCTATCTGGGCATTGCACTGGTCATGGGCGAGAACATCGGGACCACTGCCACAGCCAACCTTGCTGCCCTGGGGGCGGGCACCGAGGCACGGCGCGCCGCCCTGGCCCATCTTCTGTTCAACGTCTTCGGTGTGTTCTGGGTGCTTATAGTCTTCTATCCCTTCGTCAATATGGTTTGCCACCTCGTCGGCTACGATCCGTCCCTGTCAGGGCAGACCGAACGGCTCCCCGTCGTGCTGGCCATGTTCCACACTTGCTTCAACGTCACCAATACCGCCCTGCTCATCGGATTCATCCCCTGGATGGAACGCATTGTCTGCTGGCTCTTGCCCTCACCGAAGGAGATTCCGCAGGAAAAGTTCCGCCTCCAGTATATCCAAGCCAATCTGGTGCAGACCCCCGAAATCGCCGTCCTGCAGGCACAGAAGGAGGTCAAGGCCTTTGCCACACGGGTACACAGCATGTTTGCAATGGTTAGTAAGATGCTCGACGAGACCGATTCAAAAAATCTCCCTGAGCAATATGCCCAAGTGGAAAATCAAGAGAACCTGACCGACCAGACGGAGATTGCCATTGCCCGCTATCTGGAACACGTGAGCGATGATCATCTGTCGGATGAGACGAAAGCGAAGATACGCGAAATGCTGCGCATCGTGGGCGAACTGGAGAGCATCGGCGACTCGTGCCGCAACATGGCCCGCACACTCAGCAGACAGGAGGAACTGAACCTGTCGTTTGACAAGGAGAATCAGACACAAATGCGGGCAATGATGGGACTCTGCGAGGCAGCTCTCGGCCAGATGGAAGTTGCGCTTAACAGTCGGCGAAGCACGCTGGACACGCGAGAGACCTATCGCATCGAACACGAAATGAACCAGATGCGCCAAAAACTGCGCACCGACAACATCGCAGCCGTGAGCGACCAGCGCTACGACTACGCCGTGGGTACGCTCTTCGACGACTTCGTGGGCGAATGTGAGAAACTGGGCAACTACGTCGTCAATGTCGTACAGGCAAGAACCGCTTGAAAAAAACTCCTTTTATATATGCTGAAATGCCCGCCCAGCAAAAAGGGTTTCGAAGTTTTCTAAAAACAAACTACAGACCTAAGCGAGCCGAAATCTCCAACATGCGATGGATGGGGCGCACAGCCTTTTCGGCCACTTCAGGCGAAACCTCCACGACGGGCCACTCGTAGCGCAGACAGTTGTAGAGCTTCTCCATCGTGACGAGCTTCATGTAGTTGCACTCGTTACAGGCACACGTCGAATCATTGGGCGGAGCAGGAATGAAGGTCTTCTCCGGGCAGCGCTTCTGCATCTCGTGCAGGATGCCGCTCTCCGTAGCCACGATGAACTCCGTAGCCTCGTCCTGAATGGCAAACTTCAGCAGGGCGGCGGTGCTGCCCACCTTGTCGGCCACACGCACCACTGGCCCCTTACACTCGGGATGCACCAGTATCTTGGCCTGGGGATGCGCCGCCTTCAAGTCCAGAATCTTCTCCAACGAGAATTTTTCGTGAACGTGGCAGGCACCGTTCCACAGCAACATGGAGCGTCCCGTGATGCTATTGATATATCCACCCAGATTCTGGTCGGGAGCAAAGATTATTTTCTCATCCTTAGGGAACGACTCCACAATCTGGCGCGCATTGCCGGAGGTCACTACCACGTCGGTCACGGCCTTGGTGGCGGCGGTCGTGTTGACGTAGCTGATGACCGTATGGTCGGGATGCGCCTTCACGAAGGCCTCAAACTCCTCGGCCCTGCAGCTTTCGGCCAGCGAGCACGTGGCATTGAGGTCGGGCACCAGAACCTTCTTGTCGGGACACAATATTTTGTTCGTCTCGCCCATGAAGTGTACGCCGCACATGACAATGAGGTCCGCATCCGTCTTGGCGGCCTGCTGGGCAAGAGCCAGCGAGTCGCCCACGAAGTCGGCCAAGTCCTGTATCTCGCCACTGACATAGTAGTGAGCCATGATGACGGCGTTCTTCTCCTTCGCCATGCGGCGTATCTCAGTTTTCAGGTCGATGCCTTCGGGGATGGGTTCGTCGGCGTAGCCCTTCTCAGTCCAATGGGCCTTTACGTGCTCGTTTATCATCGTTTTCAACAATTTATTATTATTTGATTTTATATTTTTTTATTAGAAAGAAATCTTATGGTAATGATAATGGCTTGTTGACAATGTCGATAAATTATTTGTTTTTTATTTGGTCGTTAATTTATTGTGTCGGGACGAAAAGGTTGTGTTTTAGATATTCACATTTTCGTTTTCGTCCTATGGTTTTCTATATGAGTGGGGTATTTGCTTTTCTGTTTTTGTTATTAACATGTATTGATAAGTGCAAAGTTAATAACTTTTTTTTATTTTCTCTATTGATAACCCTGCGAAATTGTGTGCAGAATGTGTAATAATTTTGTGCCGGTGTGGATAATTTTCCATAGGGTGTGGTCAATTATCAAATTATTTGTACTTTTGCACAGAGTTATGAACGGTATTTGTGGATAAAATATGGAGAAGCTGAAAATAACTGAAATGCAGCGCCTTTCGGTGGAGGAATATCGCAAGAGCGAAAAGACCCCGCTGGTAGTGGTGCTGGATCATGTGCGCAGTCTTTATAACGTGGGCAGTGTGTTTCGCACGGCCGATGCTTTTCGTCTGGCGGGTGTTTGTCTCTGCGGCATCACGGCACGTCCCCCCCACCCCGAGATACACAAGACGGCACTGGGCGCAGAGGATTCCGTGCCTTGGAAATACTTTGAGCGCACGGAGGACTGCATCCGGTGGCTTCACAGCGAGGGCTATACGGTGTGGGCTGTGGAGCAGTGCAAGGGGAGCACCCTTTTGGATTCAGAGTTTGCAGTTCAGAGTTTACAGTTGGCCGTGGTGCTGGGCAATGAGGTAAAGGGCGTGCAGCAACAGGTGGTCGACCAGTGCGACGGTTGCCTGGAGATACCACAATACGGCACGAAGCACTCCATGAACGTGAGTGTCACGGCGGGCATCGTGATTTGGGAACTTTTCAAAAAATTGAGAAAGTGATTCCCTGTCCATTTACACCTATATATTTAAATAAATAGGTTTATTAGGATTTTAGCATGTAGGGACGCGATGTATCGCGTCCGCATATTTTACACAAAGGTATATGAAGGACGCGATGCATCACGTCCCTACAAGAAATGATCTATTGACCGATTTTTGGTTTACTGAAATTGAAAAATTTAAATTAAGAAAAATGGAGTAGAAAAACCGATATTATGAAAAGCTTCTTCTTATTCATATTTATTAATTTTGCGCAGTAAAAAGATAAATATGCAGTAAATAATAATGAAAAAGCTTTTAATACTACTCTTATTTAGTTTAGTCTCTTTTTCGTCGTGCGACGATATATTTAAAACACATCCTTACGATGTAAACTTTAAGCATCCCCACCATATTAATGCACAACAGATAATCCGTATAGAGACTGACTTTGCCGATAGCGACACGCTGCGCGTAGCTTTCATAAGCGACACTCATGGCTGGATGACACATACCAAGCAAGAATTGGACATGCTGAATGAGCGTAAGGACGTAGATTTCGTGATACATTGTGGCGACCTGACGGATACGGGCATGAGATACGAGTTTGAGCGCGCACGCGACATGCTGTCCCGTCTGCGCTATCCCTACGTAGCCCTTATCGGAAATCATGACTTTCTGGGTACAGGTGAGGAGGCGTATGAGGTTATTTGGGGTGAGAAAAACTTTTCCTTCATTGCTGGAGGAGTGAAATTTGTATGTCTGGACACCAGTGCGCTGGAATATGACTACATGGCCATGGTGCCTGACCTCGACTACATGGAGTATGAGGCTACGCGTGATTCCTCACGTTTCGACCGCACCGTAGTCGTCATGCACGTGCCGCCAAGCAGCGAGGAATTCAATAAGAATCTTCGTAAGACTTTTCGATACTATCTCAGTCTCTTCCCAAATCTACAGTTCTGTGTCTTTGGTCACAATCATCACACCTACGAAGAGGAGATGTACAACGACGGGCTTATGTTTTATGGCGTGGGCAGTGCCGAGAAGCACCAGTGCCGGCTTTTTACCATAACAAGAAATGACTATGAAGTGGAAACTCTGTATTATTAGCTTGCTGACCCTCGTATCTCTGCGTGCTATGGCTGACGACAGCATATACGTAAAGCCGTCGTCACCCTCTCGATATGACCGGCGCGTCAATCGCTATCGAAAAAATTGGGGTGCACTTATTCCTACACTCTTTGTGTTTCAGAATGCCGGCAACATGGGTACGCTTTCGGGCGGCATTGGTTGGGACTACGGTCGGCGGAAGCAGTGGGAAACTGAACTCATGTTTGGCTTTGTACCCAAACATCAAAGCCACCGCACCAAGGTTACCATGACACTGAAGGAAAACTACCTGCCCTGGAGTATTGGCATGAAGCACGGATGGAGTATAGAGCCACTTTCGGCCAGTTTCTATCTTAACACTATCTTTGGCCACGAATTTTGGAAGCAACAGCCCAGCCGATATCCCAAGGGATACTATAAATTGCTCTCCACTCGTGTACGTGTGAATATAGCAATAGGACAGCACATCACATGGCAGATTCCACAGGAACGCCGCCACATGAGCCGCAGTATCTCGCTTTTCTACGAAGTCAGCACGTGTGACTGGTACATAGTTTCGAAGGTGGTAGATTGGGGGGGCATACCTCTTCGTGATATTGTGGGTCTTTCCTTTGGTGTGAAATTCCAAACGTTGTAGTTATCCTCGCTTCTTCATCACGGAGTTGACCACGCGGATGCTCGAAACCAGTTTGTCCGTCGAGGTGAAGACATCGACGTTCCAGACGTGGCTGGAGCGACCGATATGGACGGGAGTGCAGACGGCACGCACGGTGTCGCCCTCGTGGGCACTTGAGACGTGGTTGCCGCTCACCTGCATTCCCACCACGAACTCGTCGGGCTGGCAGGCTATCATCGAGCCCAGTCCGGCCACCGTCTCGGCCAGTGCCAGCGTGGCGCCGCCGTGGAGTATGCCGAAGGGCTGACGCGTGCGGTGGTCGACGGGCATCGTGGCTTCCACGCGCTCAGCACTGGCGAAGGTGTACTGAATGCCCAGGTTGCCCATCAGCGTCGAACCGCTCTGGGCGTTCATGGCATCGATGGGGATTTCCGTCACGCGCACTTCCTGCATGATGGCCTTTTCGATGGCCAGTGACGCACCGTCCTCGTCATTTGAGAGCGTGGTGAAGTCGGCACATCGCCGCACGGCATCCTTGGCGTTGGCCATGGCTATGCCCGTCCCTGCCATTTGCAGCATGTTGATGTCCGCCTCCCCATCGCCGATGGCCAGCACCTCGCTCATCTGTATGCCCATCTTCTGTATCAGGGCACTCATGGCGTGGCTCTTTCCCACCTGGTAACCGACAATTTCCAGATAGTAGGGATTGGAGTGAATGGTGTCCATGACACCGCTCAGGTGGCGCTGCATGTGCTGTTCGAGACTTGTCAGAGCCTGCTCGTCGTCGCTGACGAGCATGATTTCTGCAGGCCAGTCGTCCATGTTCAGTGAGATGTTATCCTCCTGCCGCAGCGTCATGCCGTTCATCTCGGCCTCGTCGCGGACGTGAGGGTTCTCTATGTCGGTCGAAACCACCTCGTTGCCGTCGTAGTAGGCCATCGTCATGTTCATCTTGGCCGCCTTTTTTTCCAGATAGGGCACCGTCTGCGGGTCGATGCGCCGTTCGAAGAGTATCTGACCATCCTTGGCTGACATGACCTGTGCACCGTTGTACGAGATGATGTAGCCCTCGTAGATGCCCAGTTCCAGTTCGCGGGCTATGGGGAGTATGCCGTAGGTAGGACGGCCGGAGGCCAGTGCCACGCGAATTCCCATTTGTTGCACCCTGCGCAGGGTCTGCACCGTGCGCTTTGTCAGTTCACGTTTCGAGTTCAGCAGTGTGCCGTCAACGTCGAGAATGATTAGTTTGTACTTCATGGTGGTATATTGTTTTTATAGTTTCTATAGTTTTTATAGTTTCTATAGTTTTTTATAGTTCCTATAGTTTTTATAGTTTCTATAATGTTTTCACTGTTTGCACATCGCCTCGCAGACCCGGTCCTGCCAGTCGCGGCCGGTCTGCGACGTGGGGATGCCCTGGTTGATGATGCTGAAGACGAGCGTATGGCCCTCGGGCGAGGTGACATAGCCGCTGAGACTGGACACACCGTTGACGGTGCCCGTCTTGGCGCGGACGTTCCCTTCGGCGGCGGTGCCCTTCATGCGGTCTTTCAGCGTACCGTCCACACCTGCAATGGGTAGCGTGGGAAGGAGACTCTGGCGAATCGGTTCCCGGGTCCAGGCGTATTCGAGCAGTCGCACCAGCAGTTCGGGCGACACGTAGTTGTAGAGCGAGACGCCGCTGCCGTCGGCTGTCTGATAGCGGGCGGGGCTCAGTCCGACGCGCGAAATCATCTGGTCCACCCGTGCGGCGGCATCCTTGCGGTTCGCGTTTCGGTGGCCATCCATGGCTCCCAGTTGGTAGAACACGCTCTCGGCATAGTAGTTGTCCGACCGCTTCATCATTCTGACCAGTGCCTGGTCCAGGGTGTGCGTCACTTCGCAGAAGATGCGAGCCCCGTTGGGGCAAGTGCCCTTTTCGAGGCGGTTGTCTGCCCCACCCTTCACCCCCGCCTCCGAGAGTCCGGAGAGGAGCGTTTCGGCGAAGCAGTCCTTCTTCTCCACCATGAGCGGGCGCAGTGGGGTCATGTCGTCGTCCCAGCACCATCCCCATCCCCAGTCGTCGCGGTCCTTGAAGGAGAGGTCGAGGCAGATTTTTCCTGCCAGGCTGTCGATGCCCGCTTCCCGCAGACTCTGAGCCATCCTCCTCACCTCTCCCTGCGAGAGCAGCGGGTCCATGCCGCCCACTACCCACACGTCGCCCCAGAGCACGCTGTCGCGCACTTCGCCCGTCAGCAACATGCGCGTGCTCAGTTGGTAGTCGCCGCCCAGGTGGTGGAGGGCCGCCACGGCCGTCACCACCTTCTGGTTGCTGGCCGGGCGCATCCGCTGCCGGTGTCCGATGCGAAACAGGTCGCGCCCGGTGGTCAGGTCGCGCACGTAGATGCCCAGTTGGGTGCGTTCGAAGAGCGGCAGGTTGACCAGCGAGTCGAGCCGTCGCTGCATGCGTCCCGTCCACGTCGCGGTGTCGTCCATGGCCACGTCGCTCGTGTGCCAGCGTCGCCCGTTCTCCGGCATGTTGTCGGCCCCGACGGGCAGGACTGCCATATATATAATTATGTATAAGAACAATACGGTCTTCTTCATTTTCTTACGATGTTTCATGGCAAAGATACAATTAAGCGAGCGAAATGCCAAATATATTTGAAAATTTCTTGGACGAGCCAAGCGAGCAAGCCGATTTCTTGGACGAGCCAAGCGGGCAAGCCGATTTCTTGGACGAGCCAAGCGGGCAAGCCGATTTCTTGGACGAGCCAAGTGGGCAAGCCGATTTCTTGGACGAGCCAAGCTTACCCTAATTCTTTCCACGAATTATTCTAACAGGCTACATTCGTGACCGCAAATTGAAATAAATTAGGACAATTCGTTTCTTATTTTTATTCAACACAGAGGATGTCAATATTTTTTATTTTTCGATATTTCGCCTCTAAAATAAGATTACTATGCTTAGGCGGATAACCTTAGTAATCTTATCCCCGTAAGCATAGTAATCTTACCCTCATAAGCATAGTAACCTTATTTTTCACGGAATATCGATGTAAGGATTTTTCTAAATCTGTTCAAGGAGATATGGAACCCAAGGAAAAGAAAATTCCTGACGTAAAGTAATCAGCTTGCCCCTTGATTCATGTAATTACATCGCAGTGGCTGGTGCGGAGACGGGAATGCATCTCCCCTACTCTATTTGTAGATGAGCGTCTGCAGGTGCTGCGGCGCAAAGACCTCCTGGGCAATGTCCCACAGATGGGGAGCCGTGAGGGCCTCCACGGTCTCGCACAACTGCTGCAGGGTCTGCGTGGCGCCCAGGTGCAAGAGGCGCCGCCCCATGCCGATGGCCACGTTCTCGCCATTCTCCCAGGCCAGTGCCAACTGACCGCAGAGTTGTTGCTTGGCAGCCTTCAGGGCCGCAGGCGACAGGGGGGCGTCGAGCAGGCGTTGCAGTTCGCGGCCGACCAGCCGGCGACAGCGTTCCACGTCCTTGTGGTCACAGCCGAAGTAGGTGGTCCAGAGGCCCGTGTCGGTGTAGGCTGTGAGGCTGCTCTCCACGGTGTAGACGAGTCCGCGCCGCTCGCGCAGGGACAGATTGAGGCGCGAGTTCATGCCCGGTCCGCCCAGCAGGTTGTTGAGCAGGTAGAGTCCCACATGGCGCGGGTCGCCCATGGCGTAAGCCCGGCACCCGACGATGACATGCGCCTGGTGGGTGTGTTTGTCTATGTATTTGACAGTGGGGAGGTAAGAAGTAGGAGGTAGGAGGTAAGAGGATGCGTTTTTCTCTTGGGAATCATTCCGGGAGTCTAATACATTTCTCTTACCTCTTACCTCTTGCCCCTTACCTCCTATGACATCCGTCATCCTGACATCCCCCAGCACAAAGAGCACCATGCGGTCGGGGCGATAGAGGCGACGGGTGAAGCGGTGGAGGTCCTCGCTCCGGTACTGGCGCAGGCGGTCGGCATCGCCCAGGATGTTGCGCCCGAGTGGATGGCCCTCGAAGAGCAGTGCCTCAAAGTCGTCGTAAATGAGTTCGGAGGGAGAGTCGTTGTAACTCTCTATTTCGTCGATGACCACCTCCACCTCCCGTTCCAGTTCCTGCTGGGGATAGGTGCTGTGGAGCGTGATGTCGAAGAGGAGGTCGAGGGCGCGGCGGAGGTGCTGGCGCAGGCAGGAGCAGTAGTAGACGGTGTGCTCCTTGCCCGTGTAGGCATTGAGTTCGCCGCCGACGGCCTCCATACGGTTCAGGATGTGCCAGGCGCGTCGGCGCTCGGTGCCCTTGAAGGACATGTGTTCCACGAAGTGCGCCATGCCCGACTCCGTGTCGGCCTGGTGGCGCGTGCCTGCACCGACGGCCAGTCCGCAGTAGACAACCTGGCCGGGACGGTGGTCGACGACTACGCGCAGTCCGTTATCTAAGGTGTAAGTTTCCAAAATAGTATTCTGTCAAAAAGTTTCGGGATGCAAAATTACGGTTTCTTCGTCACTCCTGCAACAAAAAGCCCCGCAAAGAGTCGCGTAAGAGGCTGAAATGTGCCATGAAGATTCCCTTGGAAGCGAAAAGACATTTTCTCGTATAGTGGTTTGGAGAATCCCGAAAAAATTCGGAACTTTGCAGTAAATCACAAGTGCAACCTTAAAATCTTGCTACCATGAAACTAACTAAGACCCTCCTTTCGGTTGTCCTATGGCTGTTCGCCGGCCTGCAAACGTCATGGGCCGACGACGAGTTCGGCCAGGCCACCGTCGTGGGCGAGAACTGCACGAAGAGCGTGGCCTTCACCTATCAAACTACGAGCAAGACGCTCAACGTGGTGCGTTCGTACACCCTGACTGCCACCCAGTCACCTAACACACGATACGACCACACGACACTCGCCATCCCCTTCGCCGAACTTACGGCTGCCATGGGGACCACGGTGTCGACGGAGAACATGAACACGATGACCTACTTCCCACTCGCCACCGGTGGCTACGACCACAACAATGACAACTGGTACGACAAGCAGGGCCGGCGCTCATCATGGGGCGGAGAGAGTTGGTGGTTCATGCAGCCCGTGACCACCGATGCCGTCAACTACTCGCTGTGGGTGGGTCAGGCGGGCATGTACAACGCTCAGTACAAGTCGAGCATCGGTGACACCTACACGTCGACACTCTACCTCGTGGGCAGCGGCACGAAGGCGGTGGAACTGAACGTGGTGCTGCAAGTGAAATCCGGCATCGACGTCGAAACTTTCATGCACCTCTACGAAATGCAGGGCACGGAGAACGTGCGCGACCTGGGCGGATGGACGACCGAGCACGGCGAGACGGTGCGCTACGGACTGCTCATACGCGGTTCGGAGTTGCAGGGTGACTGCTACACCGCCACGGCTTCCGACCTACGGAAACTGCACGATGAACTGGGCATACGCGCCGAACTGGACCTGCGCACCCACGCCGAGGCCAAGGCCATCAAGGCAAGCCCGATGGGCAGCGACGTCGATTACCTGCGAGTGGTGAACGACCCCTTCTATGTCGACGGGGCACGCACGGCATGGGCCAACTATCGGGGCGACTTCGACTTCATCCTCTCGCACCTGCGCCGTGGGGAACCGGTCTATTTCCATTGCATCTACGGTGCCGACCGTACGGGCACACTGGCCTTCCTGCTCGAAGGGCTGCTGGGGCTGTCGGAGGAAGACCTTTGTCGCGAATACGAACTCACCCAACTGGCCAAGGGCGACGGCAATACCCACACCCGTTCGCAGCTGACCACACTCCTGCGCTATGTGCGGTCGTTCGACGGCCACACGCTGCAGGAGAAGTTCATCCGCTACTGGCACCAGCGGGCCGGCATCTCGCTCAGTGACCTCAACGAGTTCTGCCAGACGATGCTCGGCACGACGACCGACTATGTGGGCGGCATGGCCCAACCCCTGGACAATCTGGCCTACAACGTGTGCGGGCAGGCCGCCAGTTTCACACACGCCACCACCAATCTCTACACCATCAACGACGGCATCGTCGGCTTCAGCGAACTGCCCGAGAATAAGCACTGGAACACATGGGATCCCAGTCGCGGTGCCAGCCAGTGGCTCAGTTACACCTGGAGCGACCCGCAGACCATCGAACGTGTGCGCGTGGCCTTCTGGAGCGACTCGGAGACGCCGGGCGACCACGTTCTCGTGCCCGCCTCGTGGAAGATTCAATATCACGACGAAGAGGCCGGCGCGTGGAAGGACGTGAGCCTGCTGCCAGGCGAGACCTATACGCAGGGGCGCTATGACATGAACAGCGTGCGCTTCACGCCCGTCGTGACCCGTCAACTGCGTCTCGTGATGCGATGCCAGGGCAACGGGTCGGCCTACAGCGCCGTGGGCGTGACCGAATGGGAGGTTCTCGGGCACTATGCCCCCAGTGCGGACACCTACGGCGACTACCCCATCCAGAACGTGGACTTCGCCAACGTGCACCTCAGCGACGGCTTCTGGTTGCCGCGCATGGAGCAAAACCAGCGCGTGACCATCCCCTTTGCCATCCAGCAGTGCTACGACTCCCGCCGTGTGCTCAACTTCCAGAAGGCGGCCGCCGCCTTGCGTGGCGAGAACATTGGCTACTTCGACACGGAATGCACCTTCGACGACACCGACATCTATAAGATTCTCGAAGGCATGGCCTACAGCGTGCAGGTACAGCCCAACGCGGAACTCTCGGCCAAGATGGACGAACTCATTGCCATCGTCGGGGCGGCCCAAGAGCCTGACGGCTACCTCTACACGGCCCGCACGGCCGGCAACCCCATGGGCTACCACGGATGGGTGGGGCAGAACCGTTGGGAGAAGGACCCCGACCTCTCGCACGAACTCTATAATGCCGGACACCTCTACGAAGCGGCCTATGCCCACTACATCTCTACGGGTAAGACCACGCTGCTCGACATTGCCACGAAAAATGCCGACCTGCTCGTTCACGACTTCCTGCAGGGCGGACTCACCTATGAACCCGGGCACCAAATCGTAGAGATGGGGCTTGTCAAACTCTATCGTGCCACGGGCAAGGAAGACTACCTGAAACTGGCGAAATACTTCCTCGACCTGCGTGGCACACGCGGTGTGATGCGCCAGGAATACAGCCAGACCCACAAACCCGTCGTCATGCAGGACGAGGCTGTCGGCCACGCCGTCCGCGCAGCCTACATGTATGCCGGCATGGCAGACGTAGCTGCCCTCATGGGCGACAAGAACTATCTTTCGGCCATCGACCGCATCTGGCAAAACGTGGCCGAAAAGAAGTTCTACATCAACGGCGGCATCGGGGCGCGCCACAGCGGCGAGGCGTTCGGGGCCAACTATGAACTGCCGAACAAGGAGGCCTACTGCGAGACCTGCGCCGCCATTGCCAACGTCTATTGGAACTGGCGCATGTTCCTGCTGCACGGCGAATCGAAGTACTACGACGTGCTGGAGCGCTCGCTCTACAACGGTGTCATCAGCGGCATCAACCTCGCCGGCAACCGATTCTTCTATCCCAATCCGCTGGCCTCGGACGGCAACGGCTACAACGGACGTTCCGCCGAGCGCGAACCCTGGTTCGGATGTGCCTGCTGTCCCAGCAACCTTTGCCGCTTCATTGCCTCCGTGCCGGGCTATGTCTATGCCCATAAGGATAATAAGGTATATGTGAACCTCTACATGCAGGGCAAGGCCGACATTGACCTCGGCAACGAATGCGGCAGGCTCTCGCTCACGCAGACCACCGACTATCCGTGGGACGGCGACATCCAGTTGACCGTTGGCGGCAAGGGCCTGATTCAGTCCCATCTCGCCCTCATGCTCCGTCTGCCCGGTTGGGCAAAGGGAAAGCCCGTGCCGAGCGACCTCTACTCGTATGTCGATGCCACGGCTGCTGACATCGTCGTGAAGGTGAACGGCACGGAAGTGGCCTACACCCTGCAGGACGGTTACATGACGCTGGAACGCGACTGGGCGGACGGCGACGTGGTCACCTTCTCGCTGCCCATGCCCGTGCGGCACGTGACGGCTCACGAGGCCGTAGAGGCTGACAAGGGGCTTGTTGTTATCGAGCGCGGCCCCATCGTCTATTGCATGGAGGGCATTGACAACGCCGACTACTCCTTCACCACACTCATCTGCAACGACGCTGCCACGGCCTCACTCGGCACGAAGAACATTGAGGTGCAGGGCACAAACTACAGCGTGCCCACCCTTGTTCTTAACGGCGAGGTGAAGGACGGCGACGCAACCCATCCCGCCACCCTCAACCTGATTCCCTACTACGCCTGGAACAACCGTGGACGTGGCTACATGCAGGTGTGGATGCCGCGCACGGCCTCAGCCGTCCGCTTCGAGGCTTATCCCACGGTCGTCAAGAAAACGGGCCTCAACATCGTTCATACGCAGGACATCACCCTCGATGCCTATCCTATACGCGACGACTATGCCACGCACAGGGCCAGTGGACTCAAGGCGGACTGCGATGTACCCACGTTGCTCAATCTGCCTCTCAGCAACTTCTCACTCGACATGATGTATGCGCCGATGGACGGGGAAAGTATATCCCGCGCGAAGAATGCCGACAACGGCAAGGGCTTTTGGTACGAGAATGCCGACGGACTGCCCTCGGAACTCTTCAATCAACCGGCATGGAACGAACAGACGGCACGCATCTTCCTGAACATTGAGGGATTCTATGGCGCAGACGGGGCACTGACGTTCGGCTACGGGCAACGTCCCGGTGCCTGTACGGCGGGCACCTACACCACGTCGGTGCTCATGCTGGCTCCCACCGACGAGAACGGGAAGAACCGGGCCGTCAGGTTTAATTTCCACTTCAATCTCCAGCCGGCCCCCGTCAGTGAGCATGTCACCTACGATGCCAATGCACAGAAGAACATCACTGCCGCCCTTCTTACCCGTACGCTGAAGGCTGGAATGCGCAATCCCGTCGTACTCCCCTTTGCCCTCACACAGGCACAAGCAGAGACGGTGTTCGGAAGCGGCACGCGCATGGAACAGATTACGGCTTACGACCGTGAGAAGGGAACGCTCCACACCGAGCCCCTCACCGCCACCACCGCCCATGTGCCCTTCCTGCTCATGCCCGCCTCGGTGAACGAGGATGATAACTATCTCTTCCGCGACATCCTGACCGAGAATGGTACGGCGAGCAGCAAAACGTTCACGGGTGGCAGACTCGTCGGTTCATACAACGCGACGACCACCATCAATGCCAGCAGTACCTCGTATGCCAACTACGTCATCAGCGACAATCAGTTCCATCTCGTTGCCTCGCCAACCACCATGAACGGCACCTGGGCCTATCTGCACCTCAGTGTACCGTCAGGCAGCGAGGCCCAGTCGCTCGTCACCTTTGAGAGTGACGGCACGGGCGTGGACGCACTGAATGAGGAAAAGGAACATCACGCGACGGTTTACGACCTTGCTGGCAGGAAGGTGGGAGGGCAGACGGCCCTGTCCCGTGGTCTCTACATCGTGAGTGGGAAGAAAATAGTGAAGAAATAGGAAGGTGCTATCTCTTAGGCATCGGCTCGGCATTGCGCGTTAAATAGAGCAGGCTCTCCGGTCCCATGTTGAAGAGGAGGTCAACGATGGAGAGGTCTGGCATGAAGCCGTGGCGGTCGGAGAAGAGTTGGTAGTAAGGGGGGAGGTAAGAGGTAGGAGGTAGGAGGTAGGAGGATACTTCATCCTCTTGCGATATATTCGGCCTCTCCAATGCATTTCTCTTACCTCTTACCTCTTGCTCCCAACCTCCTATTTCCTCCCACACCAGTTCCTGCAGGGCCTGGTTGTAGTCGACGAGGAACTCCCACTTTTTTTCATAAAAAGGGGCAAAGTCGTCGGCGTAGAACTCAAAGAAGGGGGTACGGCGATAACTGCTCTGGAGGGCGTTCCAGTGGAGATGACGCCAGTTGCCGTGGTCGCTGATGCGAATGTCGCGCATCGGCGTGTGGTAGGGCACGAACTTCACGACCGGAATGGTGAGCGAGAGGGGGCCGTTGGGCGAGGCTATGTAGCACCTATTGTGCAATGTCTGCTTACGATAAATCTCGTTGGCATCAATGCTATAGGCCTCGCACTGCAGCAGTTGGGCATAATACGAGATGGGGGCAAGATAATAAGAAGGAAAGACAGCCCCACTCCTCCGCTCCTCCCTGTCAGGAAGGAGAGAGGTTACATTTGCCTCAGTTTTCTTTATCACAATGTGTTAGTATATCCCCTCCCCACCCTAAAAAGGAGGGGCAGGGGGAGGGTCTTCTATTTTATGTTGTCCACCCATCGGAACAGGCGTTCCCAACGGATGCCACCGTCGAACATGCCGTAGTCAGGACTCTTGGAGAACCAAATCATGACGGGCTTGCCCACCACGTGGTCCTCGGGTACGAAGCCCCAAAAGCGGGAGTCGGCAGAATTGTGGCGATTGTCGCCCTGCATCCAGTAGTAGTCCATCTTGAAGGTGTAGGACGTGGTCTTCTCCCCGTTGATGAGGATGTCGCCCTGGTCGGTCACCTTCAGGTCGTTGCCTTCATAGACCCGGATGCACCGCTCGTAGACGGGCAGGTTTTCGAGGTTGAGCGTGATACTGGCCCCCTTGGCCGGAATCCAGATGGGGCCGTAGTTGTCCACGGTCCAGCCCTTGTGCCCGTTGAGGGGATAGAGTTCATCGGTGTTGGTCTTCTGCTCAATCTCTATTTTCCCGACCCAATCGGGGTGAGCCTCCAAAGCCTCTTTCATGGCCTTTTTCAGAGGGCAGACCCCTGTCTGGTAGAGGTCCTTGTAATCGTCAAACGAGAGACCTATCTCCCGAATCAGGTCTTCCGGCAGGCTTCCCTGCAAGAGTTCTACGTGGTAGTTGTACTGCACGTTATCGGGTTCCTTGTTGGGTTTACCATCCAGATAGACAATGCGGTCGCGAATCTCCAACGTCTGACCGGGCAGACCTACACAACGCTTGACATAGTTCTCACGACGGTCAACCGGACGCCACTTGATTTCACCGAACTGCGCGGGATTCATCTTGGCAATGGCTGCCCCCAAAGAATAGACCTTTTCGAAATAAGTCCTGCGCTCCAATGCGGACATATTGTCCAAGTTGGCATGGCCAAAGTTCTGCTCATAGTACTGCCTGCCATAGCCATAGCAAAGAATGTAGTAGTCGGCGTTCTGCATGTTCATAGCCACGGTGTCGCCCGAGGGATAGTTGAAGACGACAATGTCGTTGAGCTGTACGGGCTTCGGCGAAATGCGCTTATACTCCCACTGGGGCCACGTGAGGTAACTCTGTCCGCCAAAGGGCAGCGTGTGCTGGCAGAGGGGCATGGAGAGCGGAGTCATCGGGGCACGGGGACCGTAGGCCGTCTTCGACACATAAAGGTAGTCGCCCACGAGGAGACTCTTCTCCAGGCTGCTCGATGGAATGGTGTAATTCTGGAAAAAATAGATATTGACAAAATAGACTGCCACAAGGGCAAACACGATTGCATCTACCCAACTCATGAGCGTCTTGGTGACGGGATTTTCCAGTTCCTTCCACCACTGCCAGTTGATTTTCTTCGTCACGTATGCATCGAACACGAAAGGCACGACAACGAAGCCCCACCACGAACGAATCCAAAGGAGGAAGGCAATGAGCAGAAGACAATAGATGATACCTTGTGCCCAATCTTTCCAGGTGCGGGGCTTTTCTTCTTTCTTTTTCATAAAGCGATTTTAGGGTCTTTTAAGGACTTTAAGGTCGTTAGGGTCGTAAGGAAAATTAAAAGCGAAACAAATCGTCCATCGTAAGCAGGCCCGTGTGCTGGGCGGTGTACTCGGCGGCCAGGACGGCACCGAGGGCAAAGCCACGACGGTTGTGGGCCGAATGGGTAAGGGTTATCTGGTCGGCCTCGGAGTCCCACGTGATGGAGTGAATGCCAGGCACCTCATCGCGGCGCACGCTGTCGATGCGAAGGCGGTCGGCTGCAATATCGGTTGTCCCTTCCGTGCGACCGTCGGGCTGGGTCAGTTGCCCAAACTCCCACCCCTCCAGGCGGTCCACCTCGCTCACGAGTTCTTCGGCCAGAGTGATGGCCGTGCCGCTGGGATGGTCCAACTTGTGGATGTGGTGGACTTCCTCCATCGTGGGGCTGTACGAAGGAAATTGGTTCATGATGCGAGCCAGATAGCGGTTGACGGCATGGAACACCGTCACGCCCAGACTGAAGTTGCTGCTCCAGAAGAGGGTTTGCCCACCTTCGGTGCAGAGCCGCTTCACGTCTTCGCCGTGCTCCTTCAGCCAACCTGTCGAGCCACTGACCACCTTCACATTGTGACGGAAGGCACGCAGATAGTTGTCATAGGCCACTTGGGGAGCGGTGAACTCGATGGCCACATCGGCCGACCGGAATGCGGTACTGTCGAAGTCCTGCTGGTTACCGATGTCGATGATACTCACAATCTCATGACCACGGCTGAGGGCGATTTCTTCTATCATCCGACCCATCTTGCCGTAGCCTATCAGTGCAATTTTCATTCTTTTGTTACAAAATTTTCTGCAAAGATAGGCAATATCAGCGAAAAACCGTACTTTTGTTTAGCATTTTTAATATATCTTTGCACGGATTAACATGGAGAAACTGCTGCACTACGTCTGGAAGCACCGACTTTTGCCCCTGAAAGCACTGCTCACGACCGACGGACAAGAGGTGGAAATCATAGACCCCGGATTGGCAAACACCAATCAGGGGCCCGACTTCTTCAATGCCAAGGTGCGCATCGGGCAAACCATGTGGGCGGGCAATGTGGAGATTCACCTGCGCTCCAGCGACTGGTTCCGCCACGGACACGACGGTGACGAGGCCTACGACAGCGTCATACTGCATGTGGCAGCCGTCATCGACTGCGAGGTGACCACCAGCACCGGCAAGCGACTACCCCAACTGCAACTGGACATCCCAGCCGACCTGCACCAACGCTACGAGACCCTGCAAAAGACCGAGGACTATCCCCGTTGCTATCGCATTATTCCCGAGGTGGACACCTTCAAGGCACATGCCTGGATGGACACGCTCATGGTGGAACGGTTGGAAGAGCGTGCCCGACTGGTCAGTGAACGGTTGCGACAGACCAACGGAAACTGGGAGTGGGCACTTTTCATCACCCTTGCCCGCAACTTTGGGTTTGGCATCAACGGCGATGCCTTCGAGACATGGGCGCGACGCATCCCGCTCGACCGCATCGGCAAGCACCGCGACGAACTGTTCCAAATCGAGGCCATCTTTCTCGGCATGGCAGGTCTGTTGGAGGGTGCCAGCCTGCCACCGAAATCTGCCGAACAGGGCATGTGGGACGACTATTTCCTCAGCCTCCGTCGCGAGTTCCAGTACCAGTGCCGGCTGTTTTCCCTGGGTGCCATCATGCCCTACCAACAATGGAAGTTTCTGCGGCTGCATCCCCAGAACTTCCCCCACATCCGCCTGGCAGAACTGGCATGGATGTACCATAAGGGCAAGGTTACCCTCTCGGCACTGAAGGGGGCCATAGAGACGGAGAACCCTTTAGAGGCACTGCGAAAGACATTGGAGGCAGAAACCTCGCCCTACTGGCAGGAGCACCTCATGTTCGGCTGCCCCATCGAAAAGCGCAGTCTCCGGCTCAGCAAGGGTTCGCAGAATCTGCTCATCATCAACACGGTTGTGCCTGTGCTCTATACTTATGCCATGAGCCACGACAATTATCCGTTGCGCGAACGAGTATTGGACCTGCTCCGGCTGCTGCCTGCCGAGCAGAACTACATTCTGCGCCAATGGCGCGAGTGCGGACTGAAGGTGGACAATGCCGCCGACAGTCAGGCACTCATCCAACTGAAACGACAATATTGTGACCGCCACGACTGCCTCCGATGCAGTTTCGGCTACGAATACCTAAATTCCAAATTATGACACCTCACGAAATCAAGATGAAGGTCCGCGACTACGAATGCGACCTGCAAGGCATCGTCAACAACGCCAACTATCAGCACTACACCGAGCACGCCCGCCACGAGTTCCTCTGCGAACAGGGTGTCTCCTTCGCCAATCTCCACGAACGAGGCATCGATGTGGTCGTGGCACGTATCACGCTCAACTACAAAGCCCCCCTGCGCAGCGGCGACGAGTTTCTGGTGCGCTCCACGGTGAAGAAGGACGGTGTGAAGTACGTCTTTCGTCAGGACATCATCCGCCTCTCCGACAATCGTTTGGCCTGCCGCGTCGAGGTGGTGAATGCCGTACTCGTCAATGGAACGTTGACGGGAGAGTGCCCCGAGCTGGACAGACTCTTGGAGGATTGAGAATTATGGACTCAGAACTCATCTATACCATTGCCCTGACGCGCGTATTGCCGTACCAGTCGCAGGTGCAGTCGCAGTTGCTTGACGCATTAGGCAGTGCCACCCGGGTCTTCGAGACACGCCATGCGTTGCAGGACGCCGTACCTGACATTTCCGACCGACTGGTACACACCGTACAACAGATGGACCAACACCTCACCCGCGCCGAGCAGGAGGTAGCCTTTGCAGAGAAGAACCACATACAGATGCTCCTGCGTACCGACCTGCGCTATCCTGCCCGGTTGCGCGAGTGTCCCGACGCACCCATACTGCTTTATTATCGCGGCACGACCGACCTCAATGCGCGACACATCCTCTCCATCGTGGGCACCCGCAAGGCCACAGAATACGGCAAGGGCTTCTGCCAGCGTTTCCTGCGCGACCTGGCCCAACTCTGCCCCGACGTGCTTGTGGTCAGCGGACTGGCCTACGGCATCGACATCAACGCCCACCGCCAAGCCCTGCAGAACGGGCTACCCACCGTCGGCGTGCTGGCACATGGGCTGGATCAGATTTATCCGCGCATGCACCGCCAGACCGCCATCGAAATGCTCTCACAGGGTGGACTGCTTACTGAGTTCATGAGCCAAAGCACAGCAGAGAAGGTGAACTTCGTCAGCCGTAACCGCATCGTCGCAGGCATGGCGGATGCCGTACTGGTCGTAGAGTCCGCCGAAAAGGGTGGAAGCCTCATCACGGCCCGTATCGCTACGGAGTACAATCGCGATGTTTTTGCTGTGCCGGGGCGAGTGGGCGATGCCGCTTCAGAGGGATGTAACCGACTCATCCGCGATGCATGTGCCAGCCTTGTACAAAGTGCGGAAGATTTTGCTTCCGCCATGGGATGGGCCACGGTGAAGGAAGAGGACAGACCCATACAACGAGACCTGTTCCCCGAACTTTCTCCCGATGAAATCGCGGTTTTTAATGCGCTAAAAGGAAACGACGGCAAGCAATTGAACATGCTCACCGTCGAAACCAATCTTCCCATCAGTCACCTCAGCAGTATTCTCTTCGAAATGGAGATGCGCGGTCTCGTCCGCCGGCTCAGCGGAGGCACGTACCGCTGGGTGTAGATGTATGTCTCACTTTAGAATATCGTCTCTCCCACGCAGGCACTGGGTTCCTGTACGCGGAGCAGGGAACAGATGGTGGGGGCTATGTCCGTGATGTGGACGGAACGTTTGTATTCGCCCTTCGGCACACCGCATCCCAAGAAGACAAGGGGAATGTGGGTGTCGTCAGGTCCCCAGAGCATGTGACTGGCCCCTTTCAGGTTCTGGCCTTCGCCGTAGCTGAATGCCTCCATCACGCCGTTCACGGGGACAATCTGTATCTGTCCCGTGCGTCCCGGATAGAAGCCGTTGCGCGTCATCGTGCGCAGAGGGTCGGGAATGTTGTCGGGCATACGCTCCACATCGTAGGCATAAAGCACCATGGGCAGCGTCTTCAGATGCTGGATGACGATGTCGGCCACACGGTTGCGCTCAAGGCCCTTTTCCTTCATGAGAGCCTCATCCAGCTGCACCTTAAAGCTGCTGATGCCCATGACCACCTTTCCAGAAACGCCTGTTTCGTCCGTGATTTTCTGATTCAAGTCCTTCACCACTTCGGTCGATTCCCACACCTGAGCTGGTATCTTGTGGTCCATGCGCCACTGCAAATTATGGTTGCCCGCGTGGTCGGCGGTCAGGAATGCCGTCCACTGGCCCTTGCCCACCTTCTTGTCGAGGAATGTGAAGAAGGCCTCCAGGTCGCGGTCGAGCCAGAGCATGGCATCCTCGATGTACTGCGAATTGCACCCCACACGATGGGCGATGGCGTCGGTGGAGGAGATGCTGACGCAGAGCATGTCGGGAAACTCATCCGTTCCCAGCTGCTCGCCCTCTATGGCCGCACGGGCCATGTCCAGTGTCAGCGTAGCTCCCCAGGGTGTGGTACGGATGTCGCCCCCCACTTCATGTTCGATGCGTGCGTCGCGCGGATGGCTCTGCAAGTAGGTGTTTTGGGAATACATCATCTTCTTTGGCCACTGGCGCTTCATGTACTCCTTGGCCTTGTTGTGCTTATTGAAGTGCACCACCCACTTGGGCAACTTGTCCATGTAATAGCTGCTGGTGATGAAGCGGTCGTTGGTGTCGTCGAGCCAGTAGGCTGCATTGGCAGAGTGCCCGGCAGGCAGGATGGAGGCCCGGTCCTTGATGGCCACACCGATGACCTTCGAACGGAAGTTAGTAGCCATGCGGAGTTCGTCGCCCATGGTCGTGGCCATCATGTTGTGAGGGGAACGCTGGCCGGCCTTTGTGTCGCTGCCCACCGTCTGCATAGCTTCATCGTGAGGTGCCGAAGTCCACTTCCCGTCGACGGTGAAACCATTGTTCACAATGCCGTGGAAGGCAGGTACCGAACCCGTATACACCGAGGTGTGACCCACTGCCGTCACGGCCGGAATGTAGTTAATCAGACACTTCGTACAGTTATACCCTTCGTCCATCATCCGGCGGAATCCTCCGTCGCAATAGCGGTCACGATAGCGCTCCAGATAGTCCCAGCGCATTTGGTCCACCATAATGCCTACGACCAGCCGGGGTTTCGTTTGACAACGGACAATTGACAATGGGCAATTGACGATGAGAATTACGATAAGTGTCAGTAGCTTTTTCATGATTTGCTTATTTTATCCTTTTACAATCCGCTTGATGTCGTTCAGTTTGTTCAGGGCTTCCAGGGGCGTGAGGCTGTCGATGTTGAGGCCGAGGATTTCATCGCGCACCTGGGCAAGGACGGGGTCGTCAAGCTGGAAGAAACTGAGTTGGACGTTGTCCTCCCGCTTCGAAATCTGTATGCTGCCGCCCACCTCGTTGTTCTTGGTGGCTTCGAGTTGCTTCAGCACCTGGTCGGCACGCGAGACAATGCTCGACGGCATACCGGCCAGTTTGGCCACGTGGATGCCGAACGAGTGCTCCGAGCCGCCACGCTCCAACTTGCGCAGGAAGATGACCTTGCCGTCGATTTCCCGGACGCTGACGTTGAAGTTCTTGATGCGCGGGTAGGTGGCCTGCATCTCGTTCAGTTCGTGGTAGTGGGTGGCAAAGAGCGTGCGGGCATGGGCTCGCTGGTTCTCGTGGATGTATTCAACGATGGCCCAGGCGATGGAAATGCCGTCATAGGTGCTGGTGCCGCGTCCGAGTTCGTCGAAGATGACGAGCGAACGGGGCGAAAGGTTATTGAGGATGTTCGAGGCCTCACTCATCTCCACCATGAAGGTGCTCTCGCCCATGGAAATGTTGTCGCTGGCTCCGACACGGGTGAAAATTTTGTCCACCATGCCGATGCGAGCGCGTTCAGCCGGCACGAAGCAACCGATCTGTGCCATCAGCGTGATGAGGGCTGTCTGACGGAGCAGGGCACTCTTACCAGCCATGTTGGGCCCCGTGATGATGATGACCTGTTGCGTCTCGTTGTCCAGATACACATCGTTGGGCACGTAGCGTTCGCCCACGGGCATCTGTGTCTCGATGACGGGGTGACGGCCCTGACGGATGTCGATGACGTAACTGTCGTCCACGACGGGACGGATATAGTTGTGCTCACGGGCCGCCATGGCAAAGGAGAGCAGGCAGTCGAGGCGCGCAATGAGGTTGGCATCGATTTGTATCTGTGGCGTGTATTCGGCCAGGGCCAGCACGAGGTCGTTGAAGAGTTGCGTTTCGAGTGACAGTATCTTGTCCTCGGCACCGAGTATCTTCTCCTCGTATTCCTTCAGTTCCTGCGTGATATAGCGTTCGGCGTTCACCAGCGTCTGCTTGCGAATCCACTCAGGCGGCACCTGTTCCTTGTACGTGTTGCGCACCTCCAGATAGTAGCCAAAGACATTGTTATAGCCAATCTTCAGGCTGGCGATACCCGTGCGTTCGGCCTCCTCCTGTTGCAACTTCAGCAGGTAGTTCTTGCCGCCGTAGGCAATGTCACGCAGTTCGTCCAGTTCCTGGCTCACTCCGTTGGCGATGACGTTGCCCTTGTTCACGAGCAAGGGTGGGTCGGGCTGAATCTCGCGGGCGATGCGCTCACGCATCTCCGAACAGGGATTCAGTTGCTCGCCGATGCGGTGGATGACCTCGTCGTCGACTTGTTCACAGGCACCCTTGATGCGCTCCACGGCCTCCAGCGCCTTACGCAGCTGCACCACGTCGCGCGGCGAGACGCGCCCTACACTCACCTTCGAGATAATACGCTCCAAATCGTTGATGGAATGGAGATTTTCCTCGATGGAATCGCGGAATTCTGGCTCGCGGAAATAGTAATCTACTACGTCCAGTCGTTGCTCTATGAGGCGTACATCCTTCAGTGGGAAGGTAATCCATCGACGAAGCATACGGGCCCCCATGGGGGTGATGGTGCGGTCGATGACGTCCGTCAGCGACTTTCCCTCCTCGTGCATCGAGTAAATCAGTTCCAGCGAGCGCAGGGTGAACTTATCGAGCCTGACGTAGCGGTCCTCCTCAATGCGACGTAAGGCCGTCAGGTGGCGTAGCTGGATGTGCTGGGTGATTTCCAGGTATTGCAGAATGGCCCCACTGGCCACGATGCCGCTCTTCAAGTGCTCCACGCCAAAGCCCTTCAGGTTCTTCACCTGAAAGTGGGTGAGCAACTTCTTCATGGCAAACTGTTCGGTAAACACCCAGTCGTCCATCTCAAATACGCAGTGGCGCGAGCCGAACGAGGCTTCGAACTGTGCCCTTCGTCCGCGCTCGAAGAGCACTTCTTTCGGGTCGAAGTTGTCGAACAGTTTCTCCACGTATTCGGGCGTACCTTCCGTGGTCAGGAACTCGCCCGTCGAGATGTCCAGGAATGCCACACCGCACGTGGCCTTGCCGAAGTGAACGGCAGCAAGGAAGTTATTCTCCTTATAGTTCAGCACGTTGTCACGCATGGCCACACCCGGTGTCACCAGTTCTGTGATGCCGCGCTTCACCAGTTTCTTCGTCAGTTTCGGGTCCTCCAGTTGGTCACAGATGGCCACTCTCCTACCCGCCCTTATCAGCTTCGGCAGATACGTGTCCAGCGCATGGTGCGGAAATCCCGCCATCTCCGTCGGATTCTCCCCTCCGTTGTTTCGCTTCGTCAGCGTAATGCCCAGTATGGCCGATGCCTCCACGGCATCCTGGCAGTAGGTCTCGTAGAAGTCGCCGCATCGGAACAGCAGTATCGCGTCGGGGTGCTTCGCCTTCAGGTCGAAGAACTGCTTCATCATTGGGGTGAGACCTTCCGTTTTTGCCATGTGTGTTGTATAGGATTAAGTGATATTCGTTTCGGAAAACAAAGATAGAACAATAATTCCGTATTCACAAATTTAGTAAATAAATTGTCTTTAAAAACGAACATCGAATGGCCTGCCCTTTTCCGCCGGCGATTTCTGGATGTCAGTCTATCATAAATTGTTAAATACGGGGCAGGGGCTATTTCTGTGCTTCCTGTCCTCGGCTGCGCCACATGCACCAGGCACCGAGGAGGACGAAGGGAACGCTGAGGAGCTGACCCATGTTGAAGAGCATGCCGTTCTCGAAATCGACCTGATTTTCCTTGGTGTACTCAATGAAGATGCGACTGGTGAAGATGAGGAAGAGGCAGAGTCCGAAGAAGAAGCCTGTGCCCACCTTCTGCGGCTGGCGGCGGTAGAAGTACCAATGTATGCCGAAGAAGAGTGCATAGCACAGTGCCTCGTAGAGCTGGCCGGGGTGGCGCGGTAGTTGGTCCACCCGTTCGAAGATGAAGGCCCAGGGCACGTCGGTGGGCCGGCCGATGATTTCGGAGTTCATCAGGTTGCCCAGTCGGATGGCGCAGGCGCAGATGGGGGTGACGATGGCAATGTTGTCCAAGACCCAGGGAAACTTGAGTCCCGTCTTGCGCACGAAGAGCCACAGGGCTATTATCAGGCCCAGTGTGCCGCCGTGGCTGGCCAGTCCCTCGTAGCCGGTGTAGTGCCACGAGCCCATCGCATCTTGCTTCATGGGCAGCACCATCTCCAGCGGATGCGTGAGGTAGTATGCGGGTTCGTAGAACAGGCAGTGGCCCAGCCGGGCACCAATGAGTATGCCGAAGAAGCAGTAGAAGACCAGGGGGTCGAACTTCTCCTCGGGTATGCGCTGCTCCTTATAGAGTTTGTGCTCCAGCAGATAGACGGAAAAAAGACCCACCGCCCAGCACAGTGAGTACCAGCGTATGCCGAGCGAACCGATGTGGAACAGGAAGATGTCTGGGTTCCAGTGTATGAATGAAATCATAGGATTAGGGATTAGAGGGATTAGGGTTGTAGTCACCATTAGAGATTACGGAGCGGTGTAATGCAGCAAGTTGTTTTTTAACAGATAGGATTAGGGATTCCATGTTCTTTAGTTGCTCTTGAGATATGTAGCCTTCGTCTAATGATAATTCCAGTTCGCACATAACCTCATTTAGCGAACCAAATGCAACTTGGATAAAGTGTGCTTTTTCTTTTGAAGAAAATCGACCAAAGCCTTCCGCAATATTGATAGGAACAGACATTACTGCTCTACGGAGTTGGTCGCAAAGAGCAAAACGTTCGTCTATAGGATAGGTCTTAATGAGTTTGCACACCTCATGAGACAAAAGTTTTGCATTCTTGTAAACGTCTAAATTCCTGTAATAGAATTCTTCCATCTCAGAAAGTATAAAACCCTAATCCCTAATCCTTTAATCCCTAATCCAATTCAATGTCTATACATTGAATCTAAAATGCATGATGTCGCCGTCCTGCACTTCGTAGTCCTTGCCTTCGACGCCCATCTTGCCGGCCTCGCGCACGGCGGCTTCGGAGCCGTAGCGGATGTAGTCGTCGTACTTGATGACCTCGGCGCGGATGAATCCCTTCTCGAAGTCGGTGTGTATGACGCCGGCGCACTGCGGAGCCTTCCAACCGCGACGGAAGGTCCAGGCCTTCACCTCCATCTCGCCGGCGGTGATGAACGTCTGCAGGTTCAATAGACTATAGATGGCCTTGATGAGGCGATTGCAACCGCTCTCCGAGAGACCCATGTCCTCGAGGAACATCTGCTTCTCTTCGTAGGTTTCCAGCTCGGCAATGTCGGCCTCCGTCTGGGCTGAGATAATCAGCATCTGGGCATCTTCGTCCTTGATGGCCTCCTCGACGGCGCGTGTATACTGGTTGCCGTCCTTGGCGCTCTGGTCGTCAACATTGCAGACGTAGAGCACGGGCTTGGTGGTCAGGAGGAAGAGGTTCTTGGCAGCGGCCACCTCGTCTTCCGTTTCGAACGAAACGGTGCGGGCACTCTTGCCCTGAAGCAGAGCAGCCTTGTAGGCCTCTAGCACGGCCAGTTCAATCTTGGCCTGCTTGTCGCCGCCCACGCGGGCCTGCTTCTCCACCTTCTGCATGCGGCTCTCGATGGTCTCCAGGTCCTTCAGTTGCAGTTCCATGTCGATGATTTCCTTGTCGCGCACGGGGTTGACCGAGCCGTCAACGTGCACGATGTTGGGGTCGTCGAAGCAGCGCAGCACGTGTATGATGGCGTCGCACTCGCGTATGTTGGCCAGGAACTGGTTGCCCAGTCCCTCGCCCTTGGAGGCCCCCTTCACCAGTCCGGCAATGTCCACGATGTCGCACACGGCGGGCACGATGCGCCCGGGGTGGACCAGTTCGGCCAGTTTGGTCAGTCGCTCATCGGGAACGGAGACCTGCCCCATCTGGGCATCAATGGTACAAAAAGGAAAATTCGCAGCCTGCGCCTTGGCGCTCGACAGACAATTAAAGAGGGTGGACTTGCCCACGTTAGGCAGACCCACGATACCGGCTTTCAGTGACATCTTGCTTATTTATATTTTACGATTTACTATTTACGATTTGCAAAGGTACGGCAAAACGGCGAACGAAACAAATGCACAGGTAAAATTCTTATCTTTTGCCTTGCAAAGAAAGGGGAAACTGAGGGCTAAGCGAACGAAAAGCAACGGTTCTTTAGACAAAAAAACAGGCGTGCCCTCTCCTTTAGGCACGCCTTTGATGCAATCTCTGTAGGAACAATCGGGCTCGAACCGATGACCTCTTCAATGTGACTGAAGCGCTCTGAACCAACTGAGCTATGCTCCTATGCTTTCGTTTGCGGGTGCAAAGATACAGAATTCTTTTGAAACCGCAAAGCAACTGACTGATTTTATTGCAAAGCACAAATCCCCGCTATCGTGTTGCACAGACAATGCAACACGATAGCAGGGACTCACAATACATAGAGGATTATACGATGCCCTGTGCCATCATGGCTTTAGCCACTTTCATGAAGCCAGCCACGTTGGCACCCTTCACGTAGTTGATATAGCCGTCGGGCTGCGTGCCGTACTTCACGCACTGGGCGTGAATGGCGTGCATAATCTGATGCAGACGCTCGTCAACCTCCTCGGCAGTCCAAGAGAGGTGGAGGGCGTTCTGGCTCATCTCCAGACCGCTGGTGGCCACACCACCGGCGTTGACGGCCTTACCGGGAGCGAACAATAGTTTGGCCGCAATGAAGGCATCGATGGCCTCGGGCGTGCAGCCCATGTTCGAGATTTCACCCACGCAGGTAACACCGTTCTGGATGAGTTGCTTGGCATCGTCGCCGTTCAGTTCGTTCTGCGTAGCGCAAGGCAGGGCGATGTCGCACTTCACCTCCCAAGGCTTGTGACCGGGGATGAACTTGCTGCCAGGGAACTCGTCGGCGTAGGGCTGGCAGATGTCGTTGCCCGAAGCACGCAGTTCCAGCATGTAGTCTATCTTCTCTCCGCTGATGCCTTCGGGGTCGTAGATGTAACCGTCGGGACCGCTGATGGTCACTACCTTGGCACCCAACTGGGTAGCCTTCGTGGCAGCACCCCAGGCCACATTACCGAAACCGCTGATGGCCACGGTCTTGCCCTTGATGTCGATGCCGCGCGTCTGCAACATCTGGTTGACGAAGTAGAGACCGCCGAAGCCCGTGGCCTCGGGGCGTATCAGTGAACCGCCGAACTCCAGTCCCTTGCCGGTCAGGACACCGCTCCAGTCGCGTGTCAACTTCTTATACTGGCCAAAGAGATAACCAATCTCACGGCCACCCACGCCGATGTCACCGGCAGGTACGTCGATTTCGGGACCGATGTAGCGATACAGCTCGTTCATGAAGGCCTGGCAGAAACGCATGATTTCGGCATCACTCTTTCCGCGAGGGCTGAAGTCGGAACCGCCCTTACCACCGCCCATAGGCAACGTGGTCAGTGCATTCTTGAAGGTTTGTTCGAAGCCCAAGAACTTCAGGATGCTGAGGTTCACCGATGCGTGGAAGCGCAGACCGCCCTTGTACGGGCCAATGGCCGAGTTAAACTGCACGCGATAGCCCAGGTTGACCTGAACCTCCCCCTTGTCGTCGACCCAAGGCACGCGGAAAGTGATGATGCGCTCGGGCTCCACCAGACGCTCTATAAGTTTTGCCTTCTCAAACTCGGGATGTTGATTGTAGACATCCTCAATACTCAGCAGTACCTCGTGTACTGCCTGCAGAAACTCTTTCTCACCAGGGTGCTTTGCCTCCAGTTGAGCCATGATTTGCTTTACATCCATGTTTTTTTTTAAGTTTTAAGGTTATTAGGTTTTGTGTGTTCACTTTTCACATTTCACTTCCATATAGTCGATGTCGGGCATCCAGCCGTCGGGGTTGGAGAGGCTGATTGTGTTCTGTCCCTTCTTCAACTTGACGGGTATGGTGATAAATTCCACCTTGCCCCAGTCCTTTCCGTTGACGGTCAGCTTTTTGGACTTTTTGCCATTCACGGTGACGGTCATCTGGCGCTCCTCGCCCGCCTGATAGGCAATGGTGAGCATGCGCTTGCCGCCCTTCTCCGTGTAGACGTTGGTCCATTGCAGGCAGTTTTCCTTGCTTTGGCCCAGCCAGCAAGCCTTGTAGCCGCTGGAATTCTTCTCGTCGGCTACATAGATGCCCGTCTTGGCCTCCTGGTTGTTGCGAATCTCCTGATAAGCAGGAATATAACCCGTCTCAGCCTCATAGCGCACCCGCTCCAGTCGCTGTTCGCCCGTGGCCTTGTAGATGCGCGTGCCATGGGCCGGCACCACCACCTGATAGCCACCCTTGAAGGTGCCCAGGTCGCGATGTTCGAAGATGTCACGCAGGCGCACCGTGCCACCCAGACAGAGGTCGGGGAACATGACGGTGACGTTGGCAGGTTCATCGGTGGGATTGTAAACGGCAAAGGCACGTGTCAGTCCGTTCGGTTTCTGGATGTCGCGCACCAGGATGTAGCATCCGTGGGTGTACTTCACGGGGTAGGCCTGTTGGAAGGTCTTATCCTGATTTATGCCGATTAGTTCGCGGTTTTTCATCAGTTCGAGGGCTGCGGGACGAATGTTGCGCATGTCGCAACCGATGAGCAGCGGAGAGTTCATCAGACACCACAGACCGAAGTGCGTCTTGTCCTCTTCCTCGGTCAGTTTGCGACCCACCTCCAGCATGTCCATGTCGTTGTAATAGCCAGGACCGCTGTAGGCCGACATATAGAGATTCTCAGCCAGAATGTTGCGCACGGTGGACCAACGGTCGATGATGTCGCCTGTGGTGCGCCACGAAAGGCTGACATCCTTGGCCCATGTACCAGGATATGCCCAACGGCAGATGTTGTACTGGATGCCCGGTTTGCCGCAGTTCTTGATGGCATTGGAAATCTTGGTATATTGCTCCCGCTCATCAAGTTTCATGTGTGCACCGCCACAATAGTCGACCTTGATGAAGTCGAAGTCCCAGTCGATGAAGTAGAGTTTGCAGTCCTGCTCCTCATGCCCGGCAAAGCCTACGCCCAGTCCCCATGCATGTTGGTTGCCCGACCCGCAAGTGTTGTCGCCGGCATCGCTGTAGATACCGCCCTTCAGGCCCTTCGAGTGGATGTAGTCCACCAAGGAGCGCATCCCATTAGGGAAAAGTTTAGTGTTCAGGCGCAGGTGGCCGTCTTCGCCACGCCCGTCCCAGTAACCGTCGTCGATGTTGATGTATTCATAACCCACGTCCTTCAGTCCTGTACAGACCATGGCATCGGCCTGACCTTTAATTACTTCCTCATTGATGTCCAATGCGAACGTGTTCCACGAACTCCAACCCATCGTGGGAGGTTGCTGGGCATGAGCATAATTCAAAATTAGAAGCACAAAATTCAAAATTAACAATGCAAAGCGTTTCATAGTAATGTAAATTATTAATTATTATTTAAACTTCTACTCGCCACACCGAAGGCAAAACTTTCAACTTTCAATTTTCAATTTTCAATTATCAATTTTCAACTTTCAATTTTCAATTTTCAACTTTCAATTTTCAACTTTCAATTTTCAATTTTCAACTTTCAACTTTCTTAATGTGCCTCCAGCCAGTTCTGGCCCCAACCGCAATCGGCCACGAGGGGCACACTGAGTTCACAGGCGGCCTGCATCTCCTCGATGACCATCCGCTCGAGGCGTTCCTTCTCCTCGGGCAGGACGGTGAAGTTCAGTTCGTCGTGCACCTGAAGAATCATCTTACTCTTGTAGCCCTCGTCGATGAGGCGGCGATAGACACGCACCATGGCAATCTTGATGATGTCGGCCGCCGTGCCCTGTATGGGGGCATTGATGGCGTTGCGCTCGGCATAGCCGCGCACGACGGAGTTGTGACTGTTGATGTCGGGCAGGACGAGCCGGCGATGGAAGAGGGTCTCCGTGAATCCCCGTTCGCGAGCCATCGCAATGCTCTTGTCCATGTACTCCCTCACCTTGGGATAGGACTGGAAATAGCCGTCGATGAGTTCCTTTGCCTCGGAACGACTGCACCCCAAACGTTCGGCTAGGCCAAAGGCACTGATGCCATAGATGATGCCGAAGTTGGCCGTCTTGGCGCGGCGGCGTTCGTCGCTGGTGACCTCACCAATTTCCTTATGGAATATCTTGGCAGCCGTAGCGGCATGGATGTCGTGGCCCGAGCGGAAAGCTTCAATGAGGTGCTCGTCCTGACTCAGATGCGCCATGATGCGCAGTTCTATTTGGCTATAGTCGGCCGAGAAGAATTCCTGCCCCGGTTCGGGGATGAAGGCCTTGCGCACCTCCTTGCCCTCGGCGTCGCGGACGGGGATGTTCTGGAGGTTGGGATTGCTGCTGCTGAGGCGCCCCGTGGCGGCCACGGTCTGGTTGAAGGACGTGTGGATGTGCCCCGTCTGGGGATTGATGAGCGTGGGCAGGGCATCGATGTATGTGCCAAGGAGTTTCTTCAGTCCTCTGTAGGCGAGAATCTTCTCCACGGCAGGATGCTTCGAGCGAAGAGATTTCAGCACTTCCTCCGAAGTCACGTATTGTCCCGTCTTTGTCTTCTTAGGCTTGTCGGTGATGTGAAGTTTGTCGAACAGCACCTCGCCCACCTGCTTCGGCGAAGAAATATTGAGGTCGGGCACACCCGTCAGTTCGTGCACCTCCTGTTCTATCTGCTGCATCTGTTCGGTGAAGAGGCGGCTGGTCTCGCGCAGTCCCTCGGTGTCGATGCACACGCCGTTGCGTTCCATATAGGCCAGAACGGGCATCAGGGGCATCTCGATGTCATAGAACAGACTCTCACAACCCAGTTCCGCCAAGCGTGGCTTCAAGACATGCCACAGGCGAAGCGTCACGTCAGCGTCTTCGCAGGCATAGACATAAACTTCCTCGGGGGTGAGGTCGGCCATGGAGCGCTGCTTCTTTCCCTTCGGACCTATCAGTTCCTCGATGTGGATGGTCTGGTAGTTCAGGAGCGTCTCGGCCATGTAGTCCATGCCGTGGTGCAGTTCGGGGCTGATGAGGTAGTGTGCAATCATGGTATCCACCATTTGCCCGCGCAGTTGTATGCCGTAGCTTTGCAAGACCATGAGGTCGTACTTCAGGTTCTGCCCTATCTTCAGTATGTCGGATTCGTAGACGGGACGGAACACCTCCACTACCCTACCCGCTCCTTCATGGTCCTGCGGCACGGGCACATACCATGCTTCGTCCTCCTTGATGCCAAACGAGAGACCCACGAGACGAGCCTTCATGCTCTCCGTGGAGGTGGTTTCGGTGTCCAGGCAAATGGCCTCAGCTCCAAGCAGTGTGTCGCGCAAACGGGCCATGGCCTCGGGAGTGTCCACGAGGGTGTAAGTGACAGAGCGGTCTCGGTAGGTTTGGCAGGCAGTGGACTGAGAGGCTTTAAGGTCTTTAGAGTCCTTGAGGTCATTAGGGTCATTGGGGGCACCCAAGGCATCCCCGAAAAGGTCCAATTGGGCATTCTTGGGGACGGTTTTCTCTGCCTTTGGGGGCGCGGCGGCGGGTTGCAGTTTCTTTGTCAACAGAGCGCGAAACTCCAGTTCCTCATACAAAGCCTTCAACGCCTCCATATCCACCTCTTCTACAGCCAGCGAGGGCATGTCGAGCGTGATGGGTACATCGGTTTTAATGGTAGCGAGCCACTTCGAGAAGGTGATTTGCTCCCGATTATCCTCTATTTTCTGTTTTAAGGCCCCTTTCAACTCGTTACTCCGTTCCAGCAGGCTCTCGGTACTTCCGAACTGCTGAATGAGTTTCTGCGCGGTTTTCTCCCCCACCCCGGGGCATCCCGGAATGTTGTCTGCCGCATCGCCCATCAGCCCCAGCATGTCGATGACCTGCCGCGGATCCTCCAGTCCGTACTTTGCCTTCACCTCGTCGGGGCCCAACACTTCGGCCTCTTTCATGCCCAGGCTGGGGCGATACATACTGACGTGGGAGGTCACCAGTTGGGCATAGTCCTTGTCGGGTGTCATCATAAAGGTCTGGATGCCCCGCTCGTCGGCCTGCCGTGAGAGCGTTCCTATCACGTCGTCGGCCTCGAAGCCCGCCACTTCCAGGATGGGAATGCGGTAGGCTGCCAGAATCTTCTTAATGTAGGGCACAGCCACACGAATGGCCTCGGGCGTCTCCTCGCGCTGCGCCTTGTATTCGGGGAAGGCCTCGTGGCGGAAGGTGGGGCCCGAGGGGTCGAATGCCACGCCGATGTGGGTCGGTTGTTCCTTGTTGATTACCTCTTCGAGCGTGTTCACGAAGCCCATCACGGCCGACGTGTTCATTCCCTTGGAGTTGATTCGGGGATTCTTTATGAAAGCATAATAGGCCCTGTAAATGAGTGCGTAGGCATCGAGCAGGAACAGTTTTTCCATGGTCGTTCTTTGTTTATAGAAGCAAAGTTAATGCTTTTTTCTTATAAGACAAATTTCTTGCTCCATTTTATTGCACAAGTCACGACGTAAAGTGCCGCCGAGAAGATAATATCGTCCAGACGAATGCTATAGTATAGCGCAAGCGAATGCCATACTATGTCACTCGTCAGTATCATAGTATGGCATTCGTAGAAACAAAATAGGAAGGCGGGGGCGGAACTACCCAAAGCAAGAAAGGGAACTCCCTATGAAATCCGTCCCCCCCTGCCTAATCGGCATCGTAGGTGGTCACAGAGCCGTACTTCTTGGTGTCGTAGAGGATGGCCTCGGTCTGACCGTCATCCTTCATCTCGTAGACGAGCGGATGGTGGTGCTTCGATTCGTAGTCCGTGGCATTGAGGTACTCCGTCTTCTGGGCTCCCTGCACATTCGGGTTGGTCCAGAATGGGATGACGCGGAAGTAGAGGCGCATGTCCTTTTTGACGTTCTCTATCGGGTTGCCGTCCTTGTCGTAGTACGAGGCATATTCGCTCCAGTTGGTCTCGAAGGTGCAGATGAAGGTGTACCTACCGCTTCGGTTGGCATTCTCGGGGCGGATGACGTAGTAGTTGGCTCCAGACTTGGTCTTGATGAGTTTCTTCTGATGGTCGTAGACGTAGACCTTCACACCCCAGTCCTTTATGCGGCCGCCGTTCTTCACCTCCACCGTGGAGTAGAACCCGATGTAGCGTCTGTCTGCAGCACTCCCCTCTATCGACCAAAGTTGGTCGGCATTGTAAGTGACAACCCTTGGTTCGCCAGCGTCTGTCTTTACCGTATAATTGTCCATTTCTATGGCATCATTGCCAATGTACTTCTCCAATTTACCCCACTCGATGTTTCCTCCAAAATAGGGGTTGTAGCCCGACAATGTGTACATGGTTGGCACGAGATACAGGTCTGCAAGTTCGTCTTTTACGCCCAGTTCCTTGGCCTTCGCCTTGAGGTCGCCGTTCCATACAAAGTAGTATCCCGTCTCCTTGAGCGCGTACTCATGAAAATCAGTCCGAGGCTTGTACCAGGCGTCTGCCGGCTCCAGATAGAACCACTTATTATTCTTTATGGGGCCTATGTAGCATTTCATGCCAGGATAATACGTCTTCAGCCCCATCCAGGCTTGGATGCCGTCGAGTCCGGTCGGGGCATAGTAGCCCTTCACCTGGTCGCCGCTTCCCGTCATCTCACTATTCCCGTCAGTCTCGTGCATGGAGATTCCCATGCGGACGGGATAGTCGATGAGGGTCTTTTTCGCGAAGGGGAAACTCTTGTCCCAAACCTTCAGGCCCAATGGGGCCACCTCGAACTTAAGATCACCGTAGACCTCGCACTTGTAGCCCATGCTGCCTGAGAAGTTCTTGAAGATGGAGCCCTCCTCAGGTTTGTCCTGCACTGCATTGTACGCATCAAACGACATGTTACCATAGACGTAGTTATCCACATTGACACCAATGGTAACAGAGACCGTACCTGCAAATTCGATGCCTCCGTATATACGGGCACTGGCACCCAACTTGAACGAACCATTGAGGTAGGCTTCAGTAAGGCTAATCCCTGGTTTGGCCTTTGGGTTTTCTATGACCGTGTTATCATAATTCTCGCGAACTCCCTTTTCGACTCTGTAACCCGAACGGATGGTCTCGGACGTGTACTTTCCTTTGACAGACACATTGGCATTGAACTCCACGATGGGAGTAAGATTTGCTCCAGCCACAATGGCCATGGGGATAGGCGTCGTGGTGAAGATGACACGGATTTTCAGATTGCTCCACGACTTTTGGGCATGTATCTTAGATACCTTCCTCAGTTCAGCCAACTGCTTACTGGCATCAGCAGCCGCAAGCACAAATTGGTTGGCCGAGGTTAACTGTTGGCCTGTCGACTTTTTATAGTTGAAACCAGCCTCTGCCCCAAACTGAAACTCCGACCAACTGTCCGTCCACGATTCCTCTATCTCTGCTTCCTTGTCACGTTTGGCATGCACCCTCTTGAATTCCACTAATTCCATATTTGCTGCAATATAGAATTTTTTCCCCTTGTACTCTTTCTCCTTCATCAGATCCACGCCCACTTGCACGGCTTCCCACATGGCTTGGAACACATCGGCTCCTAATCCTTCGCCCACTTTCCATGATTCCCTGTTGCGGCTGTCGTATGCTACTTTGAAGTAAGGATTCTCGCTCCACGTTTTTGACCAGTCTTCATCTCTCTCCTCCAGTCCATCGTCCTTGTGGCCGTCCACGCTGCCGTCTTTCGGTTTATCGCCGTTGTCGTCTTTATTGTCGTCATCATTTTCCCCTTCGGCACGTGTCATCCGGCGCATGTATTGCTTCAGTGAGCGGCGCTTGGCTCCGGCAGGGCGCAGTCCATGGCTCACGTCGTAGTCGTTCCAGTCCATCACCACGGAATCACCCGTCACGGGATCCACAACCAGTTCGTAGCCGTAGTCCCGCAGTTCCTCTTCCGACAGACCTGAGACGTCGGGCGTGGCCAGCCCAGCGTCAATTTCGTAGTTCAGTTCCTTATAAACTTCGTCGATGCCAACACGGGTGGTCACTACCTTCAGGATACCCCCCTGATCTTCCACAGAGACTACCTTGTTGTTCAGTCCATAAGGAATTTTGTGGCTGATGCCGCCGGCCATCTTCATGCCCACATAAGGCCGCCACTCCTGGGGAATGCTGCCGTTGAAGTAGAGAACAGAGTCGCCCTCCACACGCACCAGATACTTCTCCTGAATGTTCTCGGTGACGTAGAGTACGCTGTCGTTGAACTGGAAGGTGATGCTTCCGTACTCGTTCTCGATGGTCGTAGGCTCCTCCTTGCCCATGTCCTCCTCCTTGGGAACCCAATCCTCCATGGAAAGGGTACAGCCACTAAGCACGAGGACGAACAAAAAGACCAGCCAAAGGCGACCCCTACCCCATACACTCCCCGAGGGGAGGGAGTGGTTACTATTGCGAGTTGTTTTTTTCTTCATTTCCATAACGTACAATACTAATACTTATTTATTTCTATTTTGTGACCACTTCCCTCCCTCGGGAGGGGTTGGAGGTGGGGTCTCTTTTAGAACTTTATCTCATACAGGTTCGAGAGGTTGCCGTGGGTCTCACCATCGAAGGGGACACGCACGGGGCAACGGTACATCTGGTAGTTGTTGCGGTCGTAGCAACGGAACTCTATCTGTTGGCGCAGCAGTTCACCGCTGCCATCTCCTTCCTCGAAGTCTTTATCGTCCTCTCCATCATCAATTACATATTCGTTTTCGCCAGGCGTGACAGTTTCTCCCTCATCTTCATCGTCGGGCGGCAGGTCGGGCACGGTGCCTTGAGACAACACATCCGAACCCACGCGGAAGAGCGTGTAACTCACACCATGGAACGACTGCGGCATGGCCACTCCCCGGCACTCGTTGCCCACAAAGGCCGCCACGAGCAGATTGCTGGCCACGGGGTAACCGTCCTTGGTCACGTGGGCATAGAAGACGGTCTCATAGAGATATCCCTCCTCACGCACTTTCCAGTTGGGCATGACATAGACGGCACAACTGTCTTTCAGGCGGGCCGACACGGACTCCACTCTCACCATGGCCCATCCCGTACCCACAGCCTCCAAGCGGTTGCGGACGGTGTCCACCCAGACGATGCCGGGGTCGGACGACTGGATGAATATGTCCTTGAGATTCACCGTATCGGGCTGGAACGACATCTGCAGAGGCACCGTGTCCCCTATCATGACATAGACGGTATCGTACTTAATCCTCATCGAGGATACGATGATGGAACCGTCACTGTCCAAGTCCCAGTCCAGAAGGCCGCAACTGACCACTTGCAAGGACACGGCCAGTAGTATGATGAATTTGTATATCGGCTTACGCATAACAGTATGATTTAGGCAATCAATAATTCCTTAGGTCTTTCAGTTCTTTCTGAGCCGTGGCCGTCACACTCACGGTGTTCGAGGCAGGGCTATAGTGGCCGGTGGCCGAGCGAATCTCTACATAGTATTCCGCTGTCTCGCCCTCGTGGAGCGTAGATTCCTGGTAGCCACGGTCGTTCTGGTCGGTGGACATATAGTAGCGGAACTTATCCTCGTCCGGTCCCTTGCGGAAGATGCAATAGTGCCACTCGCCCTCGGGCAGTTTCGACTGGTCGAGGTCCCACATCAGCACCGCCTTCCCTTCGATGGCGTCATATACACCGGTCAGCACAATCTCCACGTCTATCAGGCGCGGCCCCGGATGTTTCCAGCTGACGGGCAGACTCGTGCCGACAAAGGGTGAGGCATTGTAGCTCGTCACCCAATAGTAGTAGCGCCCCTGCTGCCTATAGGGCGGATTGTCATCGACAATGATGGTATTGTTTTGCTTCTTCACCGAATCGGCCTCGTAGCGGCCAATGAGTTCAGGTTCTCCGTCCTCGCCTTGTCGGCGATAAAGCTCATGGTACTTCATGTCGGCATCCGCACCGACAATCCACTCCATGTGCATGCCATACTTTTCGTCATGGCTCGACTTGCCCAGGTGGGGCTCCGTGGGCGGTGTTACATGGGGGCGCTCCACCTGAATCCAGTCACTCCAGTCGCTGATGTTCGTCGAGTAATCGACAGCACGTACCTTGTAGTAGATATAGCGCTGGTTGACGTTGAGCGACAGGGAGTCGGTGTACATCGACTGATGGAGTCCGCCCTCGTTGCGCAAGACGAACTTGTGGGTGGAATCATTGGCAAAGGCCAGGTCGAAATAGTCAATGTCGTCGTCCTCGGGACGGGGCTGCCAGTAGATGTCCACATAGGCCACGCGGTCACGCGGTGCCACAGAGTCGTTCTCCGTGATTTCAATGGGACGCACCTGGGCACGTAAGTTTGTGGGCACACCGGGAGCCTTGTAGTCCGTGAGCCGAATCTGCTGGATGAAGGACTTCGATTCGTTGCCCGTGTGGTCATAGGCCGAGATATATACCATACCCGTCTGTTTGCCCGTCACATCGACAATATAGAGCGTGTCCTTGGGGTCGATGAGGTCATGGTTCAGCATTTGCCACATGTCATCGCTGCTGCGCATGGCCTTGTAATAGAGGCGGTAGCCGGCCAAGTCTTGCTCCAACGAATCCTTTTCCCATACGATGTGCGCCGTCACCTTGGCCATCAGGTCGGTCGTGTCGGGACGCTCCAGGACGATATATTTCAGTGTCGGAGGCACAGGAGGCTGTATGTCGGTGACGAACACTGAGTGGTTGCCGGCGGGCGGCACCAGTTCGCCAAAAGAGTCGTAGGCCAGAATGCGGTAGTTCCACATACCCAGCACAGGCACGGAATCGACATAGGCACAATAATGCTGCTCGTTCTCGCCCTCCACCATCGAGAGGAAAGGCTTCTGGGTGATGCGTTCCCACTTCGTATTCTCCAGCGCATTGCCCGTGGCATCCGTCATCTGGCGACGCTCTACCTCGAAACTGCTGTGTTTGCCGTCGTGCCAAGAAAGCATGACGTTGAAGGGAGAGACGAGCGAATCCTTGACCACCGGGGTATAGGGTCGCTGTACGTAGGGTTTGTTTGTGAGGCCGTCCACGGCTCCTGGTTCGAAGATGATGCGCCCATTGGGATCCCAGTAAGAGGGCTGTATGACATAGTCATAGACGGCCCCTGGCTCCACGTTGCGGTCGGTGAAGCGCACGGCCAGGTCGGTGGCCAGGTCGGACCGCCACTCACAGACCAGCATACTGAAACCGTAGCTCATGTCCTGTGAACTGCTGAGGTCCTCTCGGTTGCCAACCTCCCCCTTATCCTTGCTCACGTTCTCTCCCTCGCCGTAGAGAACGTTCATGGCCACGAGAGCCAGCGAGTCGGTAGTGGGATACTTCTGGCGGAACTGCTCCAGTTTGAGCGGCTTCAGTTTCAGGGCCAGCGTGTCAATGTGCATGCCAGGCACGGTGTCGTGCTTTACGCGCAACACGTTCACACCGAAGGTAGTCAGATAGTGATACGACACGTAGTCCTCAGCCAGCCAGCGAAGGACGATGCTGTCACCGTAGGTGCGCGTCAGCAGTCTGATTTTCGAGGTCACCTTGGGCAGAATGCGCTCCTGTCCTAAGGTGGTGTGCGGGTTCACCCCTTCCGTGCCGGTGTGGTCTGTCACCTGCGCCGTGGCCGTCAGGCCAGCGGCAAGCATTAGTCCCAATAGAATCGACTTGTATTTCATTGTGCGTATGGTTGTTTAATAGTAATACTTCGAGGCAGAGCAGTTCTTGAACATGTTCGTGTTCTTCGTCGAGTTCTTGAGCGTCTTGCTCAGATAGACGGTGCGCAGTTTGCTACATCCTTCGAACATGGAGGTCAGGTTAGCCGAGCTGCTGACCTTCAGGTTCATCATGCTCAGCGAGTTGTTGAGTCCACAGTTGTAGAACATGTAGGAGAGGTCCGTGGCGCTGGTTGTCTTGAAGTTGTTGTTCAGCGATGTCATGGCATTGCACTCGTAGAACATGTAGCTCATGTCCGTCACCTTCTCCGTATTCAGGCTGCTGACACCAAATGAATTCAGTTTCTTACACTTGTTGAACATCGACCTCATGGTGGTCACATTGCGCGTGTCGAAGTTATGGCTGAGATAGGTCAGGTTGCAGCAGTTGTAGAATACACAACTCATGTTGGTCACCTCATGGGTATTCATATTCCAGAGGTTAAGCGACTTCAGGCTGCTGCAGTTCTCAAACATGTTGTACATGTACTTCAACTTAGGCGTGTCCCAACTGCTAATGCCCGCAATCTCAGTCAGACTCGTACAGCCGCTGAACATGTAGCTCGTGGTGGTAACCGACTTGGTGGAGAAACCGCTGACATCGAGTTTCGTCAGACTCGAGCAGTCCTTGAACATGCGGTTCATGTAACTGGCGTTCGGGGTCTTCAGGTCGGTGAGGTCGAGGCTGGAGAGGCTGGAGCAGCCAGAGAACATGCTGTCGAAGTCGGACGTGTTGACGGTGTTCAGGTACTTGAATCCTGTCACACTCGTCAGGTTCGAGCATCCGTAGAACCAGCACATCACCTTCGTGGGCTTAGCCTCCACGAACGACGCATCGAACACCACCTTCGTCACCTTGCTGCTCACCGTAGAGGTCCAGGGGACATTCATGTTGCTGACGGGTGTGCGGGTGACATCCGTTCCGCTCCATACCTTGGTCACCTTCTGGCTGTTCTTGAAGGTGTCGCCCACCTTGTACTGCCGGCCGTAGAAGAAGGTCAGCGTCTTGTTGCTTTCCGTCCAGACAGCCTGAGCCGCCATCTTATCGATTTCGACGAAGTCGCCATGCGTGCCCTCAGTGAAGCCGAGTTTGTCGCGGAACGCCGTCTTCACGGTGCTCATGTCGGTCGATTTGGCTTGGATTTCACAATTTGTGAGGTTGGCAAACACGCTCGACTGCTTCGAACTCATCTTCGGCAGACTGAAGTTTGACGTTACCTTTATCTGCTTCAGCTTGTAGTAGTAGGCAAACATCGCGTAGGCCGAAATGACGTTGGTCGTGTTGAATGAGGTCAGGTCGAGTGAGGTCAGTTTACCGTTGTTGCTGTTGCGGAACATCTCGTCCATCTTCGTCACCTTCGAGGTGTTGAACTTCGAGAGGTCGAGCGAGGTGACACCTTGCAGGTAGTAGAACATGCGTTCCATGTTCGTCACATTCGAGGTGTTGAACTGCGACAGGTCGAGGTTCTTCAGCGCATAGCACTGGTAGAACATATAGCCCATGTCAGTGACCTTGCTGGTGTTGAGGTTCGTCAGGCCCACAATCTCCTCCAGTTTCTGGAAGTTGTAGAACCATCCGCGTGTGCTGGTGGGTTGGTAGTTGACGAAAGAATTGTCAATGACTACCTTGGTGCAGGTCGGATTGACGGTGCTTGCCCATGTAGCCCAACTGTTGCTCTTGTTGTTGATGTCCGAAGTGCTCCTCCAAACCTTGGTCACCGTCTGTCCGCTGAATGTGCTACCGACAGGCAGACCGTAGAAGAAGGTCAGCGTCTTGTTGCCGGCTGTCCAGATGACCTGTGCCTCCTTCGAAGGTTCTTTGTCGCTGAACGTACCCGTATCGGGAACCTTGAAGCCGCCGTAGGTGACGAAGGCGTCACGGATGGCTGACATAGAGGCCGTAGGCGTGATGACGGCCAGGCCGTTTACGCCCTCGAACTTGTTGCTGTTGGTGTAGCGTATCTTGTTCACCTTGAAGTTGGCGCCCAGCACCAGTTTGCGCAGTTTGGAGCAGCCCTTGAACCAAGGCACGCTTTCCAGGGTTTCGGTGTTCAGGGTGGAGAGGTCCAGTTCCTCCAGGCTGGAGTTGTTGTAGAAGGGGTTGAACTCGGTCTGGCCCTTCATGCTCAGACCCTTCAGGTTCACCTTCTTCAGGCTGGTGCAGCCCTCGAACATCGAGTTGTAGGCCTTCGGGTTAGCCGAACTGATGCCACTGGTGTCGAATGTGCTCAAATCCACTTCGGTCAGACTCGTGCATTTCCAGAACATGTAACTCAAGTCAGCAAGGTCTGGCGAGTTGAAGTTCTTCAGGTTCACACTCGTTAGTGCTTTACAATAGTAGAACATGGACTTCACGTCTTTCACCTTCAGTTTGCGGTATCCGTTGTTGCCCCAGCGCGAAAGATCCACACTCGTCAGGCTTTCGCACCCATTGAACATGCTTGACATGTCTTCGATGTGCTCCACATTGCTGCCCCAGTCTGCGATTCCGCTGATGGTGGTCAGTGCCTTACAGCCATGGAACAAGCCCTTTATGCTCTTGCACTTGGTCAGTTTCAGATGGCTGAGACCCTCTATCGTAGTCACGCCATAGAGGTTGGCAAAGAAGTATTCACAGGTCAGGGGTTCGATGTCATTGGCAATGATGACCTTCTTGATGGAACTGCTGCCACGCCAAGCCCCCGTTGTGGAAGGATTGTCCAGAACCTCCATCTCCTTCCAGACATGGACGATGGTGTTGCCGTTGTACTTGCCTCCTCTGCTGTAGGTTTCGCCATTCGACCCCTTCTTGATGACCAGTTCGGTATTGCTGCCTACCTGATACTCGATGGCATAGACGGGTTCGATATAAACCTTCTTAGCTTCGGTGGGGGCATTCTTCACACTACTGGGTACACTGGGGTCAAGATAGATGGTACAGGTTGGGGGAAGCCAAGCAAATACGTTTGCGACACCTGTTCCCAGTTTCGGCAGCTTGTTGGGATAAATCCATATTTCCTTTGCATTCGTACAACCGCTGAACCAGTATGAAATGTTGGTAATCTTGTCCAAATTCCACTTACTGAGGTCAATCTTCGACAACATGCATCCGTTGAAGATTTTATTAGCCTCATCAAGTTTCGAAGTATTGAATTTCGATATGTAACTTGCATCCTGGTCGGGATATTCTGGACTGAAGCAGTTCATGAACATATAATTCATGCTCTCTACATTGGATGTATTGAGCGTTCCACCACCGAGTTCTATCTGCTGTAGTGAAGAACAATCGCGGAACATAGAGTTCATAAGAGTTACTTTTTCCGTGTTGAATGCCTTAGAGTTGGAAGACTTACGCAGCGTGAGCTTCTTCAGACTCGAACATCCATTGAACATATTCCACATCTGGGTCACCTTGTCAGTCTTGAAACTGCTTAGGTCAAGTTCTTCCAGGCTCGAACATCCCTCGAACATGCAGGCCATGTCTGTCACCTTTTCCGTATTGAAACTGCTCAGGTTAAGCGATTTCAGTTCAGTACAGCCCTTAAATGCACTGTTCATGCTGGTGGTTTCGGAAGTGCGGAGGTTCTCCAGTCCGATAATTTCCCTCAGTCCACTCATTTCCCCGAACATGTTCATGAGCACAGCGGGAGCCTTGGAAGAGTAGGACTTGTCTATTATGATGCGCTTTGCCTCTTTTTTATACTTATTGTATTCTTCCCACTTCTTGCTGTCAGACTGCCAATTATATGCCATATCAGAGCCAGACCATGCCAAATGGAAATAGTACTTCTTGGGCTTGCCTTCCACGTTCAGTGTGATGGTCGGCGTGTCCTCGTCAATCCACATTTTGTTGTCACCGGATTGTGGGTTGGGCACGTTCACATTTGTCTTTACGAAGGCAAGTATTGGATAGTTGGCAGCCATCCATTCTCCGTTGCCATACTTATTATCTTCCGGATCTGCACTGGTAAGCAGGAAGCACTTATTGCTGTCGCTATACGACTTATAACTCCTTCCGGGAATCTGGTTAGCAATCTTTTCGGTGAGGTCGTTGCTGACGAAGTAGCGTCCGGTGGTCGGGGCATTGTAGAACATGCTGGAGTAATAGGTGAGTTTCTCGTTCCAAGGTTCGAAGTTCTTGAAATGAGCCTCCGTCAGTTTCTTACAATTGTAGAACATCCGCTCCGTGTCCTTTATCTCCGAACCCATCAGTCCGTCTAAGAATACATATTCCAGTGCCGTACAGCCGGAGAACATATACGCTGTCGAGGTCAGCACATCGCTTGAGAAGTTGTCGAGATCGACACGGGTCAGTTTGGTGCATCCGGCGAACATGTAACTCATGCTCTCCACCTTCGAAGTGTTGAAATTCTGATACCAGTAGTTAGCCGTTGTTCCCTTCTCCATCTTGAGCAGCGACGAGCAGTTGTAGAACATTTCGCTCATGTCGGTCACGTTCGCCGTGTTCCACGTAGAAGCATCGACATAGACCAACGACTTGCAGTTGTAGAACATACCGCTCATGTCGGTCACGTTCGCCGTGTTCAGGTTTCTCAGGCCTGTGATACTTGTCACGTTCGAGAAGTCCTTGAACCAGCGTCTGGTGGAAGTGGGCAGGGCATCCTTGAACGACTCGTCGATATGCACCGTGCCGACCTGTGAGTTCAGCGAACTCCAGGGAATCTTCTCTATCTCTTCGGTGCCGTGCCAGTAGTTGTCAATCTCTATACCCCTGAACTTGCCGCCGCTCTGCGACATGTCCGTGAAGATGGTGTCGCTGTAGACGAAGTAGAGTTCCGTCTGTGCGCTCCCCTTCAGATACTTGTTGGTGACGGAGATAACCTGCATCTGCGGCTCGTCGAAGTGGGTTTCCAGATAGGCATCCTTTTCGGCCACCAGCCCCATCACGTCGTTCAGGTTCTTGGCCTTCTGGTTGTTGGCATCAATGTCCACGGTCTTGTACCACGGACCGCCGCCGCGCCCGTTGCTGTTGGCTGAGGTGCTCAGGCAGAATTGTCCCGTAGTGATGTCGTAGCAGTCGAGGCGGTAGAGCTGAGCCTTGAACTCGGTGACTTGTTCCAGACCAACGTCGGGACGGAACTTATCCCAAGCGACATTCCTATTACCCATGACGCCCTGTCCACGACTCGTCTGGTATATATCACGGTATGGCTCTTCTCCAGGTTCCCAACCTTTGAAGATTTGTGCTGAAACTTTCGCCTTATTGGCTAACTCAAAATCAGGATGATGAGAGTCGCCCATGTCGTTGAGTCGGAAGAACAGAAGGTTGGACATGCCCGAGTACCAAAGGTCGTTGTTGCCCAAGCCCGACTTACCGTCAAAGGAGAAGGCGAATGTCCTGTCTTGGTTATCCAATATTGAATAGTTACCATTCTTTGCATTTATGAAGGCACCATCGCCGAAGCAGTTACCAAAGAGGAGTGGCAACTGGTAGAACGGAATGCGCACGTTGTAGCCCGCCGTGTCAACCTCTATGTAGCGTCCACGATTCTTGCGGTTCCAATTCAGGACGTTGTTGTTCAAGTCCGTTGATTCCTGACGGTTACGGTCGGCGTTCCATCTACTGGGCGAACTGTAGTACATTTGCACAAGTTCCGAAGAGTAGTGTTTCAACGTGTCACAAAGCAGTTTGGCGGCGATGTAGGCTCCGGCGTAACTGCGTGCCAGGTCTTCGAGGCCGTAGGTGTAGTCTTCGCCACTGAGGCGTACGTTGCGCGGCACTACGGTGCTGGCCTTGCCGTCCTGGTTGGCGGCGGTCACACCGCTGATGGTCTTGAGCAGCGTGGGCAACGGGTACTTGGGTTGGAAACTGCCCTTCTGATAGGCCCAGTCGTTCCAGAGACCGTACATCTTGTCGCGCACCTCCACCAGCGACTTGGCCGTCTCCTGGCGCAGCACCTCGGGATTCACGATGGCGTTGTTGTACTGGAATATCAGGGTCTCCGTACCGAAGGGTAGGTAGGCATCGTCGAATGCGTATGCTTGTGTGGCACGGTCGCCTACGAACGCATATTTGCCCAGGTAAGCGAAATAGAGATACGGATCGACAAGTCGATAAGGAATGCTTCCTGTCGTCACATGGCTATTTCCGATTATCTGGTTATCGCTCAGTTTCTTCTCGTACTCGTAGTATTCCACCTTCGGTTCTGCATATACCTTGGCTCCGACATAGGGCAGCGAGTAGGGCAGGGCCTCCTTCACGGAGCCTTGCGTGGTCTCGAGCCACGAGTCGTTGTAGGTCGTGCCGTTCACCTCCACGCCGTAGGGCATCGGGGTGAGCCAGAGATCCACGAGCGAGCGGATGCTGTCGTGCGGTTCGCCTTCATACCTTACATAATTATTATACTGCCCGTAGCGCACAGCACCCGTATGGTAATACTTGTAGTTGAGTTGCAGGTGATAAACTTCATTGCTGAAGTCGTAGGTCTGCTGATTCTTCTGGGCATTGCTCTTGGCGGAGGCAAATTCTGAAAGCCCGTCGAAGCAAGAGTCGGGCTCCAGATTGATGCAGTTGCCTCCCTGATCCATGATGTACTTGGCGTTGCGAGTCTGCACCTTGAGGGTGTCGCCCGCTGCATTCAGCGTAGTGAGTATCCACTGCATGGAGTCGGCCTTCACCTCGGCAGAAATGTCGCGGTTGAGGGCGATGGTGGGATGCATGATGTCGTTGTAGTAGGCCTTGATGGTGCCTACGTCACGATCGTCGTTGACCTTGGAACCATCGAGGCTGGGGTAAGCCAGAGCCACGTAGGGTTCGAGACTGCGCAGGGAGTCGCCGACTACCTTATCTTCAATCTCATCCTTTACATAGAAGAACCAGAACTTGCCCTGCTGCCACTTGATGCGGTGGAGTTCCTTGTTCTTAACGTACTCGCACCAGACGCGTACTCCGTTGTCTATCTCGTATGCATTGGCCGTCAGGTAGAGCGCATAGACATGGCCCCCTTGCAGATTGTTCATCCCTGTCAGGTGGAAGGTTGTCCCCTTATCCTCGCGGAAACTTACGTCCTCCTCAGGACAAGCAGTAACCTTACCATATTGCAGTCTATATACGCTTACGCCAGCGAGAAGTTTATTCTCTAAGTATTCGAAACTGTTATCCCCTTCGAGATAACCCTTAGGAGTGGCCTTCAAGGATTTATCCCTTCCATAGTCAATGCTGGATTCGGAAAGGGACGTGGAGGGATTGTTGAAGTAGTTCGCAATCAGTCTGGCCACTTTGGAATTATTGGGATTTGAGTCGCCGATACTCCAGGCACGCAAGCAGTCGCTTTCATCAAAGTCAGATCCAGCAACCCTATAGGGCATGCCGAGGTCAAACAGGCGCACACCCATGTTCATGCCGTGGAGGTCCTTGTCCTGATTGATGTCGAAGACATAGGTGCGGCTGCCGTGGAGGGCCAAGTTGTTCTCGTATTCCTCTTCGCTAATTTCTTGTTTTTCCTCACCAGGCTTTAGGTTACGCTCTATCTCATCAACGTACGACGGGTCGAGCAGACGATAGTGGCTTCCGATGGAGCTGGTGGTGGTGAAGGTCATGCGCTTGACATCGTTCTTGGTGACGTGGTAGGATGGGTCACAGATGGCCTGCACAAGACTGTCGGAGCCAAGGCTGACATTCTGGAACATCTCGAAGCCGTCGAGTGCGTTGCCCTTGAAGGGTACACAATGGTCACCGGCAGAGAACTCAAACTTCTTGTTTATCTTGCAGAGACCACCCAAGAGGCTTATCTTGATGCGCATCTTGCCCTCCACCCAAGTGGGGTTGGGAAGACCGACTTCGAGCAGACCACCCAGAGAAGCATCGAAAATGGCTATTTTCTCGTCGATGAGTTTACCAATCTTGACGTGTACACCGAGGTCGGCATGGAGATAGGCATAGAGTTGGCCCATGCCGTACCAGCCCTTGTAGCCCATGACACTGCCAGAGTTCATACAGAAGGCTCCGTCGCCGTAGTTGACGAGGGCGCAGTCGAAACCTGCAAGACTCTCTAAAGAGCCATAGAGCAGACCGAGGTCGATGGAGATGTCGCCCCAAGCCGAGGCACCCACCATGACACCGCCTTCGCAGGAGTTGGGATTGAGCAGAGCCTTGGCGGCCTTGGCACGGCTGGCGTTGGCCTGAGCGAGGCTACCGTCAACACCGGCCTTCTCGCCACCGTCGTCGCCGTCGAGGAATTTGCTAATCTTCTCATGGATGGGGGGCAACTGGCCACCATTGGGCAGTTCGTTACCCAGGCAGAGGTAGGCATTGGCACCGATGTCAATCTTGACAATCTTACCATTATATTTAAGTACGGTGAACGAACAACGCTTTTTCGGGTCTGGCTCGCCGAGGTAGACGTGCCACTTGGGCGTGTTGTAGGTCTTGCCCTTTTCCTTCCAAGTGACTTTGAACTCAAAGGTGATGAGTAACTTTCCAGCCGCGAAGTCCGCGTCCGTACTCTTGGCGGTGGGTTCCTCGTCAGCCGTAGCCTTGGGGTCGAGCGGTGTGGTATCGCCGTCTTCCTTCTCCACTACGCCACTGCCCTTTTTATTAGTATCAGGGTCACCCGAGAGTCCCTTCAGACCAGCTGAGGCACCGACGGACTGTGCATACGTTTCAACATCCCCTTTGAACGTGTCAAGTTTGCCCTTCATTGCCTTCAGATCGGCATTGGCACCGGCCAGTTTCTCGGCAATGTCGTTGGTGTCGAGGCCGCTCTCCACGGTGATGTTGACGCAGAGATAACGCTCCTGGTCGTTATTTTCGTATATCAGGCTGCAGTCGGCCTTGACCAGACCGCCGACAACCGCCACGCGTCCGTTGAACATGAAGGTGGAGAGGCAGTTCTTCTCTCGGTTGTAGCATACAAGCAGGTCGAGGTCGGCCTTCAGGGCTTTTTCACCAGCTGAGGTGGAGAGGGTGAGGCCGGCGGCAATACCTATCGTACCATATTCACGGACGGGGTCGCCTCCGAACTTGTCGTCCTTGTCCTTGCCCTTAGTGGGGCGGCAGTTGAAGTAGAATCCACCGGATATGCGGTTGATGACGACGGGATCGACACGGATGCCGACATTGCTCCCCACGGAGATGGTGAACCAGCCGTAGGCAAACTTCTTGTCCTCCTCTGTGGCAGGATGGTCGGGGTCTTCGACGTACTCACCATCCTCCTTCATCAGTTTCAGGTCGTCGGCGTTGGCTTCATGTTCATAGTATCCACCAGCGCACTTAAGTTCGAAGAAGTCCTTGATAGCTATGTCAAGTTTGCCTGCGTAGCCTTTGTCGCCCTGATTGTTCTTTCCTGTCTTGAGGGAGCCCTTCAGGTGGAGCATGGTGAAGTCGAGGTCCAGTTTCAGACTGTCGAACTGGCAGTCGGGATTCTCCAGTTTGATGTCCTTCCAACTGTCGCCTATCTTTAGGTCAGCCGAGACGGTGATGCCGCCACCGACATTTATCTTGTCGCCCACGAGGCCTACCATACCCGATATACCAAGGCCGAGTTTATTTTTCTCATGGAAAGGTTTGAAGTCCTCCAGCGTGAAGGTGAAGGGACCCAGTTTTTTCTGGGCTGAGGCCAGCGACCACTCACCGAGGTCGATGTAGAGATTGTCGCTGATTTTCAATTCTTTGTTATCAACGAGATGTACATAAATCAGGCTCTTCTTGTGCTCATCCTCCACTTCCTTCTCTTTTTCATCTCGCGCCTTGCGACGATCCTCGGCCAGTTTGGTGACTGACTTCCAGTCCGCGCGTGCCACGTTGGAGATGCGCATCTTGGCAAAGTGTACGTCAGGAATCTTCACCGTGAGCGGCAGACTCTTCGTTTTCTCCTTCAGCCAGTCGTTGGCTTCGTCCACAAGGCCGATGCCAAGGGTGCCACCCATGCAAAGTTCTACATTGGTAACCATGTCCTGACCTTCCACTTCTGGGTCGTATGCCTCGACGAGGAAGTAGGTCTGTCCACCGTCGATGTGCCCTTGGGCCAAGAGGCCACTGAAGTCGAAGTTCTCGTCATCGACGTTCTGGGTGAGGAAGACGTAGGCCATGCGCGAGCCGACCTCCTTGCCGTTTCCATCCTTCTGCTTGTCACCGAGGCGGCGTACATCACAGATGTATTCTACGTTGCCGTAGTGGCCTTCCTTAGGTTTCGCTCCAAAGAGGGGAACATTGATTTCACCGTTGAACCCGCAGTTGTCGAAGTTGTCCTGGATAAATTCCAAATGAATCTTGTCAAGCGAAATGGCCCATCCACCGAGTGAACCGGCATGTGCCTTAGGTTCGACCTCAAGTTTGAGCGTGGCTCCCGTTTTGTCAAAGAACATGGCCTTGCCAGAAGCCATCAGTCGATTGTCACCATCTTCGTTGGCATCGTCCATCTGGAGTGATACAGGGAACTTGACGGACACATTACCGACGTAGAGCCCTTGCCACTTGTTGATGTTGCCTTCCACTTCCTTCGCCTTCTTGTATGCCTTGGGGAAGTCCTGCATCGTGACGCTGACGCGCTCTGCATTGAAGTTGGGAGAGAGGTCGAGCACCATGTCGGAAGCCTTAAACGTGAAGCCGGGGAGGTCTTCGAGTTGGAACTCGCTATCGACATCAACCTTCACTACGAAGTCGTCCCACGAAGCCAGACTGGTCTTGAAATTCATCTTGGGATGCTCGGGGTTACCCTTGTCGTCCTTCTTCACCTTGCCTCCTTCGTCCTTCACGGCATCGGGCAGAAGCAGGTCGGCATCGATGCCCAGCAGTTCGAACTTATCCTCATGCCAAGAGATGTAGCAGCCGTCCTTTGGTTCAATCAGGTCCTTGGGAGCCTTGAAGGTAAGTTCGGTGTTGCCCGGCGTGAGGGTGAAGTTGTCGAGCAGAGAAATGTGACCTGATTTGGGTAGGAATCGGTTGGGGGAGATGCAGACACGCGGTGCACCGAAAACGAGTATCTTGTCCTTGAGGATGTCGCAGTCGGGCGTTGCAGCCTCGCCGATGATGTTCATGGCCGCCCAGTTGTGGGCAAAGGTCATGCTGGCAACCTGTATGTCCATGACATCGAAATTTTCGGGTAACTTTTCCTTCGGGAACTTGAAGGGTAGGTGTACATTGTCCATCTCACCCGAGGTGAGCAGGCTGAGTATCTTCCCATTCTTCTGCACATCCTGGTAGTAAGAACCCAGGTTGATGCTCTCAGCCAGGCCCTTGATGCGCCCCTTGGCCTCGCCCTTCAGTTCGTTGGCGTAGGGAATGCCCGTGTCAGAGAGAAGGTTGTCTATACCCCAATCGGAGAAGAGCTTATCAACCACGCCCGCACTGGTGATGGAGGGTTCGGAGTAAGTGACGGCTTGGCCTTCATACACGATGTTGTCCTTGTTTATCTTCAGTTTTTCGAACTTGACGCAAATCTTGATGGTGGAACCGAAGGGCTTCCACAGGACACGTCCCGTACCGGAGAATCCCGTAGAAGCGTCGCCCTTGATGTCGTCGATTATCATCTGGTACTCGCCAATCATCACTTCTTTGCCCTTCAGGTCCTTGGCCGCCTTGGTGGTGGGTTTGGTATCCTCGATTTCCGTTGTGCTGGAGCACTGGAAGAACTGCTGGCTCAGACGCTTGGACAGGGCAAAGTCGATGACATTGTCGTCACCGATGAAGCCCACGGACTGCCCCTTGACCACAACGGGCTTGACGCGGAGCAACATGTAGTCATTGAGTTTTACCTTCTCCTCAATATTTTTCCACTCCACGGTGTCCTTCTGTTCCTTCGATACGCGGAACTTATAGACGGGTTCTTTCTTTAGGGCAGCCTCCTTGTCGGCCTGTTCGCCGTTGTCGAAGAGTTCCACGTCATACTCAATCTTGATGGTGTCGCTGTGCTGACCTTCGCCACCGGCAAAGAGGCTCTTCTCCCAAGCCACGAGAATGTCGGACTCGATGAAGTGCTTGCGTGCACCTGCGTCCTCCGAGAAATAGGGAGTCACGAGACGGGGATTGCGGAAGGTGTAGAGCGAGTCAGTGAGTTTGCCACCTACCTCGGTATCACCCATCCAGACATCGATTCCGGCACCCGAATTTCCGACGCCGTCGTCCGTGGTATCCACGTCTTCATCATCTTCGCCCTTGTCGCCCTTATCACCCTTGTCGCCGCCTGGCTCTGGAGCTGGTGCTCCCTTAATGCGGAAGAGTTTGTAGGTGCTCTTTCCCTTGTTCTCAATGCTCACGTAGTTGAGCATCTTACTGTTGCTGTTGGCCGAAGTGGCTGTCACCTGGGCAGCGTAGGTCTTTCCGCCCTTGAACTGATTGATGACCATCTGGGGTATCATGCACATGGGGGAGGAGAGATTGGCTACCTGATACATCACGGGGTTCATGTCCATCGACTGGTCAGGACTCTGATTCGGAAGCACCTCCACGATGCGTATTGAATAGGAATACTGCAAGACGGTGGGGTTGCAGGCTACGACCGGAGCCTTCCACGTGAACTGGGGGCTGAGAGGGTCGAGTTCGGCTACAGGATTAAGGTCCATCGGGTTGGCAGGCATGGGGGTAAGGAACTCAGGAGCCTGAGCCTTGTAGCAGACCGTAAAATAGGCAGCACCGCCCGAGGGGGAGCTGACCACGACGGGATCGGGCAGATAGGGGTCCCAACGGTAGGCCGTGAAGTGCATTTCGTACTGACCTTCGGGAAGAAGACCGAACGAACCATTGTAATAGTTGTCGAAAAGACCTTCGGGAGCCTGTACCTCATTCAGAGGAATATGGTTGAAGAGACCGCGAATTTCGGCAGGGGTAAGAATGCGCGTGCTACCAGCAGGCACTACGATGGGGGCCTGGGGCTGACGTTTGGCCGGAGTGCTCAGACTGAGGCCGCTGGAGGGGTTGATTTGCTCCACCTGCATGACCAGATATACATTGGCCGCATCCTTACCGCTGTTGGAGAGCGATACGTTGAAGTAGTTACCTGGCTCGGTAAGGTAAAGCATCAACTGCGGGGGAAGTATAGACTGAGTCGGGGTCACCGTCACGGCGATGTCCTGCGCAAAAGCGTGGGAAACAGCCATCAAGGCTGTCAGCAACACGGCTAAAGTATGTCTGAGCGTTCTCATATAAGAAACTTTTTATGCTTTGTATATTATCTTTTTATAGGAACTATAGTAACTATAGGGACTATAGGATTTATGTCATTCTGAGAAACCT
>JAFTEX010000015.1 GCA_017453445.1 Bacteroidaceae bacterium | reverse complement strand
GTCGCTTTGATTGTTCATGTCAGACAATACGTTGATCGATGGTGAAAGTTATACACCGCAAAGTTACAAACAATATTTTTCATACGCAAATATCCGTCCAAGAAAAAAGAATCATCCCGAAAAGCCCACTCACCAACAAACAGACACCCCTTCTTACAGCCGCCGACATGACAGGCACGGAGCTCCGCAGTCTCGCGCGCGTATATATAAATATGGTATAGGGAGCACCTGTCCCCACTCCCCTTCGCCCCACCTGCCAACCCAACGAGGCCAATCTGTCAGCCCACTGAGACTCATCTGCCAACTCCCTGAGTCTCAGCGGTTTAGCAAACGAGCTTCAGTGGAAAGAATTTTTAATTTATTTTTTGAGAATTAATAAATTATTTTTTGAGAATTAATAAATTAAAAATTGTCGCGGGTAAGCCTCATTCGGAGAACAACCGGACTTCACTTGAAAAAGAAATGAGCCTCACCCGCTTTCGGGTGAGGCTCTATGGATAGGCAAATGCATGGTGCATCTGAAAAAACGGACTCCTGCGGCGGCACAGACGCTATTGGTCGGGATTCTCTACGAAGCCCTGATATTCCTCCACCAAGCCGTCCATCACCACACGGTAGGCCGTTGCCATCGTCTGTTTCTCGTATTCGACACCTTTCCCGAGGGGCGGCAGCGGAGCGTGGATGGTCAGTCGCAACGGATGCCAGGCCACCCACTTGCCCGTTCGGGGCAGCACATTGAACGAACCATTGATGGTCAGTGGCACAACAGGCAGTTGCAGCTCGTCGGCCAACATGAAAGCACCGCGGCGAAACACGCCCATGTGTCCTGTGAAGGTACGCGAACCTTCGGGGAAGACAACGAGCGACATGCCTCCGCGAAGGGTCTCGCGAGCCTTGTCGTAGGTCTCCTTGATCTTGCTCGGTCCCCGTTTGTCCACGAAGATGTGCTTGGCGGCAACGCAGGCAGGTCCCACAAAAGGCATCTTTCGCAACTGGTGCTTCATCATCCATTTGAAGTTACGGCACAGATAGCCGTAGATCAGGAAGATGTCGAAGGCTCCCTGGTGGTTAGCCACAAAGACGTAGCTCTGTCCGCGTTGCAGGTTTTCGCGCCCTTCCACCTTGACGGGCAGCAGCAGCACCGTACAGATGAATCGCGACCAGAGTTTTCCGGGATAGTAGCCCCAGAAGTGTCCGTCACCGAGAAAGCATCCGATGATGGTTGTCAGCGACGTAATGACGGATGCCAAGGCGATGAGCGGCAATGCTACGAAGAGTTGGTAGCAGCAGTAGAGGGCTGTAGCCAACACGGCGGTTATGGATTTCTTCTTCATGTTTCAGACGGTGATGTATTCTTTTTGGAATGAAGCGTGATGACGGTGATTTCTCCGGGAAGTCCCAAACGGAAAGGAACGAGTCCACCCACGCCCCCACTGACGTGGAGATAGCAGCCGTTTTGCTCGTAGAGTCCGTAGTCCTCGGCATATTGCAGTTGCGTGGGGCGCAGGCCGAAGAGGCTCACCTGTCCGCCGTGGGTGTGTCCGCTGAGGGTCAGTGGCACGGGCTTCTCTGGCAGGATGTGCCTCCGCCAGGCCGAGGGGTCATGTTGGAGCATGATGCAGAAGGTGGCACTGTCTTGCCAATCTTGCAAGGCCCGGCCGTAATCGGCCAACGACGGGAAGGGCGGCAGGCCGTCGTTGTCGGTGCCGGCAACGAGTAAGGAGGGTGCAGCGAGCTTCGCCTCGTTGACCAGCAAACGCCAGCCGAGCTGTCGCTGGATGTCGACCATACGCTTTTCTACGGCTTGCTTCTCTTCAGGTGAACCGTCAATATATTCTCCATGGTCGTGGTTGCCAAGGACGGAATAGACGTTGGGGATGCGGCGGAGCAGATCCTGCACAGCCAAGACTTCTTCTGGACGGGTGTTCTGCAAATCGCCCGTAAAGAAGACGAAATCCGGATGCTGCGCACAGATGCTGTCAACGGCACGTTCGAGCACGGGTCGCCGCCAACCGGCATAGGTTCCGACGTGCAAGTCTGACACATGCACGATTCGACAACCATCAAGCGAAGACGGAAGCTGATCGAAAGACAGGTCCAAGTGCTTCACCTCCACCCGACTGAAGCCCCAGGTAAATCCGTAGACAAAGGCAGCCAAGGCCGTTACGGCCAACACCGCCCCGATGCGCTCGCCCCACTGCTGACGAGTCTTATGATAGAGATTGTGTCCCCATCCCAAGAAGGAACAGAGACTGAAGACGGCTACAGGGATAACCCATACTCCCAGCAACAAAAGATAAAGGTCTATCCACATCCGGTTGCGGGGGATAAAATCGGGCAGTGAGGCCACAACGGCCGTCATCGCCAGCATGGCGAGGTTGGGAAGCCACCACAGCCACCGCCACAGGGGCTTCAGCAAGCCTTTCCTGAAGTATCGATAGTCCACATAAAGCGATGGAAGAACTATCAGAAGGACGAATAACAGAATATGTCTTGCTATCATTTCCGTATGAGATTAGATTGTACGAACTTGCGCAACCGGTCTGCCGGCACGCCACGGCGGCGGGCATAGTCGCACAACTGGTCTTCACCGATGGGTCCCAAGTCGAAATAGCGAGCCAGGGGATGGGCAAACATGAATCCGGAAACACTGGCATGGGGCATCATCATGCCCGACTCGGTGAGCCGGATGCCGATATCCGCAAAGCCAAGGAGGTCGGCCAGCAGGAAGTTGACGCTCGTATCGGGCAGCGACGGATAGCCCACGGCTGGTCGGATGCCTTGAAAGGCTTCCCGATGGAGCTCCTCCATGGTGAGATTTTCGTCGGGAGCATAGCCCCACCATTGCTTCCTCACGGTTTCATGGAGGCGTTCG
>JAFTEX010000053.1 GCA_017453445.1 Bacteroidaceae bacterium | reverse complement strand
GGGGATACCCCTGGGGGAGGGGGGACAAAAAAATCCCTGCGACCGCAGGGTCGCAGGGATTTCGTTATGAGAGGGAGCCTCTGATTAATACTCGTTGTTCTTCTTGTTGGTGTTCCAGATGTCCCAGTCGTTCTCCTCCTCGACTTCTGCCACACCAGGGCCACTACCTGTGCCGCCAGAGATGACGACAAGCACGTTCTTGGCCAGTTCTACTTCTAATGTCTCTACAGAGGGAGCAATATAAGCCTTTTTCATATCTTTGTTTTGATTTTGTTTTTTCAAGCGTTTATAAAAATCTTAACTGCAATTTCTGTAGCCGATTACTTTACGAGCATCTTCTTGCCGTTTACGATATTCACGCCTCTCTGGGTCTTGCCAAGCTTGCGGCCGGCGAGGTCGTAGATTTCGCCGCTCTCCGTGTCGAGGTTCAGCTGCTGGATGCCAGTCTCATCGCTGAGGTTGATGGTGAAGCTCTTCACGCCGAGGCTTGCCATGTTGAAGTATGCACGGAATGCGGGGATGGTCACTGCGCTGTTGGCCTTCCAGAACTTGTCCTGAGCGATGTAGTAGCCGCTCGTGATGGTGGTCTCAGCGAAGGTACCCACGAGTTCCTTGCCTGCGTTCAGTGCCGTGCCGGCAGGGCTGGTGGTGATGTTCACGTTAGAGGCGTTCACGCTGATGTTGCCGTCCTCGGTGTAGAATACCACGGGAGTGTTGGCAGCCACGTTGGCAGCTTCGGCGAAGTTCATCACGTTGGCGTCAACGTCCACGCTCTCCAGCACGTACAGTTTCATGCCGGCGGTAGCCTCAACGGGGTAGGGCAGGCACAGGGTGCCGAACTTGCTGGTCACGTTGCGCTGGTAGGTGGCGCTGGTGGCGGTGAAGCCCGTAGCGGGAGCGAAGTCAGCACCGTCCACGAGGTTCATGTTGGCGCAGGTCTTGCCGGCAACCAATACGTTGGCCATGGCGGTTACACCTTCAGCAGCATATACGGCTACGTTCTTGCCCGGAGCAATCTCGGTGCTGGCATCTACGAAGGAAGTAGAGGTGATGTCCAAGTTCGTGGCCTCGGGATTGATGTTTGCATTTACGTTAGCGATGCCTTCAGCGGTCAGGGCACCATAAACGATGGGCTCAGTTTCTGTTTGTTCACCGATGAATGCAGTAACGTAGTTTGTACTACCCGTGTAAGTCGTACCCTCGTCGCTGTTCTCGAACGATACATCTGAAATCTTGAACATGTAGTTGCCATCAGCCAATGAAGCGTCAGCATCCACATAAATTGTACCAATCTTAGCCGGAGTCGTTGTGGCAGGAGCAAAGTCGAAGTTCTCACCCGTGGTGGCAATGCCGATAGTTGCAGTTTGACGAGCGGTACGGGTTACGGTGTATGTGAATTCGTAGTCGTCGCCACCGTCAGCTTCTGCAGCTCTGTTACGAGCGGTGCCGCTTGTGCCCTGCTGAGCCCAAGGATACAAGCCTTCAGTCTCAGACGACAGAGTGAACGATACACCATCCCATTCAGTGGGAGAAGTGTAGTACACGTCATAAGCAGTTGCATTATCTGCATTGGCAGAATATAGGCCCTTCGTTACGGTAACAGGTACCAAAGAGATGCTATATCCAGGTTCGCCCTCAATAATGACAGCAGCACGCTGGATAGTCAACTTAGAAATGATTCCAGTAGTGTTGAGGACATCAGACTCGCCTGTAGCAACACCAGCATCATCCATGAAACCAGAAACCGTAGCATCGGAGACTTGAATTGGGTATTCACCAACGGTCAGACCACTGACATCAATGGTAACGTAGCTCAATTCATCGTCGCCACCTAAGAAACCGGCCATGTCAGTAACAGTACCAACAATCTGATAAACATCACCGCCTTTGGGGTTGTACTCATAGATAACACTACCTGCACCCGTGGAACGACGGTTTTCGTTGACTCCGTCTACACCCGTCATGGTTGCACCTGAAGGTAGGGTTAGGTACAACTCGAATGAAGCGAAGTTGGTGTGGCTCTTCACACGAATCGGCAGTCTCACGTCGGTGCTCCCTACTTGTGCAACTGTAGCCCCTGCATAGATAACGTCGTCGTAAGCCGTAAGGTCGGTCTCCGTTACCTGAGCCTTGCTTCCCAGAGCTACGCCCATCAGTGCGACAGCTAAGAGTAAGAATTTTTTCATAGTTCTTTATAATTAATTAATTAAACATTAGTTCATACATTCCTGCATGGTATTCTCGTTGCAAATATATAAATAATTTATCACATAGAAAAAGTATTCCACTTTTTTTTCCCTTTTCTGATGTTTTTTTTTGCTTTTTCTCCCCTTTTCGGCAAAAAAAGACGAAGGGGAGTGGACTTTTTCGGCTTTTTCTTGTCATCCGTGGAGAGTGGCGGGGTGGTTTTCTTTTCACTGCGGAGAGGGTTTCTTTTCACCACGGGGATTTTCTTTTAACACAGAGAATACATTTTTTTAGAGAGTTTGTACGGAGCGGACTAAAGTCCCACACAGAGGGCTTCGCCGTCGCCGCGAGGCTCTCCGTGAAGAGGTTTTGCTCCTCTTGCTTTTCTTTTTAACACAGAGAATACATTTTTTTTAGAGAGTTTGTACGGAGCGGACTAAAGTCCCACACAGAGGGCTTCGCCGTCGCCGTGAGGCTCTCCGTGAAGAGCTTTAGCTCCTCTTGATGACCTCCCAACAAAAGAAATATATCTCTGTGTTAAAAAAGTTCTCTGTGTTGAAAAAGTTTTCCGGGTTAAAATCGCCCTGCCAAGAAAAAGATGCCTTACTATATATATATATAATATGGTATATATAGAGGCGGCAACGCGGACGGGCGGGCGACTACGCCTGCTGAAATAAAAAAAAGGAGGGGATGTGTCAAAATGTAAATTTAGTCGCCCTTCGGGCGAGAAATCGCACAAATCTAAACAAATCTTTCAAAAAACTACAATATTGAAAATCAATTTGTCGGATTTGAAAAGATTTGTAGGATTTCTGCGCGAAAGCGCATTCCAAGCATTTTGACACACCCTCCCCTGTAGTCGTGGGCTTCGTGAGGTTTCCCCCGCCCGGTGCTACTTCTCGATGGAGATGAGCTCGACGGTGAAGATGAGCATGGAGAAGGGGGGAATCTGGCCCGTCTCGCGGTCGGCGTAGGCCAGTTCCTGCGGGATGTAGAGTTCCCACTTAGAGCCGACGGGCATCATGGTGAGGGCCTCGGTCCATCCCTTGATGACCTGGTTGCAGCCGAAGGTGGTGGGTTCGTTGCGCTTGTAGGAGCTGTCGAAGACGGTGCCGTCGATGAGACGGCCCTCGTAGTTGACCTTGACGCGCTGCGTGGCAGTGGGGATTTCGCCCGTGCCCTGGGTCAGGACCTTGTACTGGAGTCCGGAGGGGGTGGTGACGACGCCGGGCTTCTTGGCGTTCTCCTTCAGGAAGTCCTCGCCTGCGCGGCGGTTGGCACCGTACTTGCGCTCCATCTTAGCCTTGTGGTAGTACTCCATCTGGCGCTGCACCAGCTGCTGGGCGGTGTCGTTGGAGAGGGTGGGCATGAGTTCGTCCTTGCCCGAGATGCCGGCCCGGAAGCCCGCTACGAAGAGCTCGGGGGAGAGCACCTGGAGGGAGTCGTCAATCTGCTTGTTGACCTGCGGGATGATTTGGTTCATGACCTGCTGGCGGATTTCGATGCCTGCGAGGCGTGCCTTCTGGCGCTTGTCGGCCTCGGTGAGTTCCGTCTGGTCGAATCCCGTGAGGAAGTCGGCGATGTAGGCGGTGTCGACGCCCATGCGCTGTGTGAGGTACTGCTGGAGTCCGTTGGTGTTGACGCGGCCGAAGAGGTAGCTGAAGTCGGTGGCGGGTATGGTGTCTACCACCTCCACGACGGGGGCTGGGGCCTTCTTGGCCTTCTTCTTCTTAGAGTCGGCACTGGCTGTCAGGCAGACGCCGACAGCCAGTGCGATGAGGAGGATTGACTTTTTCATGTCGAAATGTCGTGATAAAGTGTGAGGGGCTTACTTCTCGATGCCGAGGAGCTCGATGGTGAATACGAGTGCCGAGAAGGGCTTGATCTGTCCGGCTTCGCGCTCGCCGTAGGCCTGGTCCTGGGGGATGTAGACCTTCCACTTGGAGCCGACGGGCATGTGGGTCAGGGCGTTGGTCCATCCGGGGATGACCTGGTTGCAGCGGAAGGTGGTGGGCTCGTTGCGCTTGTAGGAGCTGTCGAAGACGGTGTCGTTGATGAGTCGGCCTTCGTAGTTGACCTTCACGCGGCTGGTGTCGGCGGGGATTTCACCCTTGCCTTCTTCGATGACTTCGTAGTAGACGCCGTTTTCCAGTTTCGAGAGGCCTTCCTTCTTGGCAATCTTGGCCATGTAGTCCTCGTTCTCCTTCTTCCACTCGCCGTAGGTCTTCTCCATCTGGGCCTTCTTGATTTCGGCCTGCTTGTTGCGGGCAATCTGCTGGGCCTCTTCGGTGGTCATCAGGCCCTGCTTCTCGGTGGCACCGGCCACGAAGCCAGCCATGAAGTTCTTGAGGCTGATGGTCTGGGTGCTGTCTTCGCCGAAAAGTTCGTAGTTGATGCCCTTCATCATCTGCTGGCTGATTTGCTGGCCAATCTGGATGCCCATGTAATAGGCGGCCTTCTTCTTGTCGTCGCCGGCGTTGGCACCTGCATTGAGGCCCTTGATGAACTCGTCCATGTAGGCGCTGTCGACGCCCATGTGGGTCAGATAGTCGCGCAGACCCTGGGTCTGGGCCATGCCCATGGCATAGGAGAAGGTGTCGATGTCACTCTTGAGGTCGGCCTTGGGGGTGCCGTTGCCACACGATGCAATGACGGCCATGGCGGCAATCACTGCGATAATGCTTAACTTTTTCATAGTTTTTTTTGAGTTTTATGAGTTGTTTAGTTTTTTTTTATAGGAACTATAGTAACTATAGTAACTATAGGGACTATAGGGACTATAGGACTTTGAGGAGCTCCACGTCGAAGATGAGGGTGGAGTAGGGGGGGATGCTGCTGCCGGCTCCCTGTTCGCCGTAGCCGAGCAGGTAGGGGATGAAGAAGCGGAACTTGGCACCCTCCTTCATGAGCTGCACGCCCTCGGTCCATCCGGGGATGACCTGGTTGAGGCCGAAGTCGGCGGGCTGGTTGCGCTTGTAGGAACTGTCGAAGACGGTGCCGTCGATGAGGGTGCCTTCGTAGTGGCAGCGGACCTTGTCCGTGGCCTTGGGGCTGCGGCCGGTGCCCTCGGTGAGCACTTCGTACTGGAGGCCGCTCTTCGTGGTGGTGACGCCGGGGCGCTTGGCGTTGTTGGCGAGGAAGGCGGCTCCCTCGGCAATGGCCTGCTTGGCGTCCTCAGCGGCCTTGGAGGCAAAGTAGTCGTTGAGCAGCTCCTGGGCTTCGCGGGCCGTGAGGTCGGTGGGCTCGCCGTTGAGCACCTGAGAAATGCTGCGTGTGAAGTCGTCGATGCTGAATCCTTTGATGTTCATGCTCTTGAGCTGCTGGCCGATGCCGAGGCCCAGGGCGTAGCTGATTTTTTCTGCCATCTTTTTGGGTCGTGTGGGTTAATAGTTGTTTTGACAATGTATCGATTTCGAGGTGCAAAGATACGGAATTAATTAAAAATTAGAAATTAAAAACGGGATTTTATTCATAATCTTTAATGATTCTTAATCTTTCCTCTGAAGAAAATGGGATTTCTCTATCGGACGGGTGCATTATTCGGAAATTTTGTCTAAATTTGTGGGCGTTTCTATACGCGCGCGTACCTATTATATATAATATATAAAGAGAAAGAAAAGAAAATGGAGAAGCAGGAAGTGATAATCAGTGAGAATCTGGAGCAGTGCCTGACGGCGGCGGTGGAGCGTGTGGAGCACGACCGCCTGTTCGTCCTGACGGATGAGACGACGCTGCGCCTGTGCTGGCCCAGGGTGGCCGGCCTGGCGTGCATGGCCGGGGCGCGGATGGTGACCATCGGGGCTACGGACGAGCATAAGACGCTGGAGAGCCTGACGCAGGTGTGGACACAGCTGCAACAGGGAGGGGCGACACGCCACTCGCTGATGGTGAACCTCGGAGGCGGCATGGTGACGGACCTGGGCGGCTTTGCGGCTTCGACCTTCAAGCGAGGCATTGCCTACATCAACGTACCGACGACCCTGCTGGCCATGGTGGACGCTTCGGTCGGGGGTAAGACGGGCATCAACTTCGGGGGGCTGAAGAACGAAATCGGCGTGTTCAACAATGCACGGACGGTGATTCTCGACACGGAGTTCCTGCTGACGCTGGATTACGAGAACCTGGCCTCGGGCTATGCCGAGATGCTGAAGCACGGACTGATCAGCACGAAGGAACACTGGGCGGAACTGCTGCGGTTTGACATAGCCGAGAGGGAGCGCAATGGCGTTGCGCCATACGGGACACTGGGACAGATGGTGGGGAGAAGTGTGGCGGTGAAGGAACGCGTCGTGGAGGAGGACCCCCTGGAGCAGGGGCTGCGGAAGGCGCTGAACCTCGGGCATACGGTGGGGCACGCCTTTGAGTCGATGGCCATGGAGGAGGGACGGACGGTGCTGCACGGTTACGCCGTGGCCTGGGGGCTGGTGTGCGAACTGTACCTGAGTACCCGGAAGACGGGGTTCCCCGTCGGACGGATGCGCCAGACGGTGCAGTACATCAAGGAACACTACGGGACGTTCCGCCTCGACTGTAAGGAGTATGAGCGCCTGTGGGAACTGATGGGACACGACAAAAAAAATACCGCCGGGCAGGTGAACTTCACACTGCTCGGCGATATAGGGGATGTCCGCATCAATCAGACTGCCACGAAGGAAGAGGTGTTCGACGCGCTCGACTTCTTCCGGGAGACGTGAGGGGGGCCGGGTTTTCCGGGGCTTTCCGGGCTTCCCGGGCTTTCCGGAATTTCCGGAGTTTCCGGGTCATCCGGGATTGTCCGGGGTCATCTGGGCTTCCCGGGGAGCTTACTTGACCTCCCAGATGTCGTTGGTTTCGAGTAGCTCGGCGAAGGTGTGGTAGGGCTTCTTGGCCTTCACCTCTTCAATCTGGGCCTCGACGGCCTCGTTGTAGGTGGGGGCTGCGACGTCGCGGATGACTCCGAGCGCAATGGGGAAGCCGTCGCCGTCGCCCATCAGGGCAAGCTTCAGCTGCAAGGTGTTGTCCTCGCAGTGGGCATCGTGGACGAGGATGTCGCTGAGCGTGTAGCCGTCCTTGCCGATTTCCACCCGCTTCAGTCCGAATCCCTCCTGCACCAGTCCGTACTCATTGTGCTCGCCGAAGACCAGGGGCTTGCCGTGTTCCACATAGATGGCATTTTTTGCACGCCCCTCCTTAGAATACACGCTTTCGTGCGTGCCGTCGTTGAAGATGACGCAGTTCTGCAGAATCTCGCACACCGAGGCTCCCTTGTGGGCATGGGCTGCCCGGAGGATGGCAATGGTGCCGGGGGCATCCGTGGCCACGGCACGGGCAAAGAAGCGTCCGCGGGCACCGAAGCAGAGCTCGGCGGGACGGAAGGGGTCCTCCACCGTGCCGTAGGGGCTGGACTTCGAGACGAAGCCACGGGGCGAGGTGGGGGAGTACTGCCCCTTGGTCAGCCCGTAGATGCGGTTGTTCAGGAGAATCATGTTGAGGTCGATGTTGCGGCGGTTGGCATGGATGAAGTGATTGCCGCCGATGGCGAGCCCGTCGCCGTCGCCGCTCACCTGCCATACGTCCAACTTGGAATTGGCGACTTTGCAACCTGTGGCAATGGAGGCTGCACGCCCATGAATGGTGTTCATGCCGTAGGTGGCCATGTAGTGGGGCAGACGGCTTGAACAGCCGATGCCGGAGATGACGGCAATGTTCTCGGGGGCTGTACCAATCTCAGCCAGTGCCTTGTGGAACGAGGCCAGGAAAAAGTGGTCACCGCACCCGGGACACCACCGGGGCTGACCCTTCTTGTAATCTTGAAACGTATATGCCATAATACTTGTATTTATTTTCTTTTACCACAGATTACGCAGATTTCACAGATTCCTTTTATGGGAAAATCACGTACCTGTTTTAATTACCTTGCTATTTCTTTTCTTTTACCACAGATTACGCAGATTTCACAGATTCCTTTTATGGGAAAATCACGTACCTGTTTTAATTACCTTGCTATTTCTTTTCTTTCACCACAGATTACGCAGATTTCACAGATTTCTTTTATGGGAAAATCACGTACAATTATCTTGCTATTTCTTTTCTTTTACCACAGATTACGCAGATTTCACAGATCTATTTTGAGGCTTATCGAGATATAATGTAGCGCTCATAATGCAATGAATTTTCACCAAAGTTTATCAGCAAAGATATTGCAGCGTTACCTATCTTACCATAATTTATAGCCTGAGAACGATGAGTGTCCTCCAATTCTTTAACAGCCTTTAATTCAACCACTATATTGTCATAGCAAATAAAGTCTGGAACAAATTCTGCTTTTAATTCGATTCCGCGATAGTTCGCATGAATGGATTGCTCTCTTACATACGGAATGCCTTGAAACTGGAATTCCACTTCTAATGCATCTTGATAGACTCTCTCTGTAAAGCCACATCCTAACGTGCGGTGGACGGACATTGCTGCTCCGATAACTTTATATGTTTCACTTTTACAAGGGAAAGTCTCCATCGTGAATCTGTGTAATCTGTGTAATCTGTGGTCAAGAATTACTTTATTTTAGTAGAGTCTCAAAGTTCGCTACCAGTTCGCTGACGACGAAGGGTTGGCCCTTCACCTGGTTGAACTTCATGGGCGTGAAACCGTCGACCTGCGTGCGCAGGTAGGCGGCCAGCTGGCCCATGTTCTGCTCTGCCACCACCACCTTCGGGTACTTCGTGAGCACCTCTGCGGTGTTTTGGGGGAGCGGACGGATATAGCGGAACTGAGCCATTGCCACCTTATGGCCCTGGCGGCGCAGTTCGTCCATGGCCGTGTGCAGATGGCCGTACGTGCTGCCGAAGCCCACGATGAGCAGGTCGGCATCGTCCTTGTCGCCCAGCACCTCCAGGTCGGGCACGGGGATGCGGTCAATCTTCTCCTGGCGCAGGCGCGTCATCAGGTCGTGGTTCTCGGGGTCGGTGCTGATGGCCCCCGTCTTGGCGTCCTTCTCCAGTCCGCCCAGAATGTGGGTGAAGCCCTCGCGACCCGGCACGGCCCAATAGCGAACGCCCTCGGCATTGCGCTGGTAGGGTGTCCAGGTGCCGCGCAACTCTTCGGGCACGTAGGGAGGCTGGATGGCGGGATATTCCTCCAGGTCGGGCAGGCGGAAGGCTGCAGAACCGTTGGCGATGTAGGCATCGGTGAGGAGCACGACGGGGGTCATGTGCTCCAGGGCTATCTTCGAGGCCTCGTAGGCGGCGTCGAAGCAGTCGGCCGGGCTGAGGGCGGCAATGACGGGCAGGGGGCTCTCGCCGTTGCGCCCGTAGAGCACCTGCAGGAGGTCGGTCTGTTCCGACTTCGTGGGCAGCCCCGTGGCCGGACCGCCGCGCTGCACGTCGAGGACGACGAGCGGCAGCTCCATGATGACCGCCAGGTTCATGGCCTCGCTCTTGAGGCAAACTCCGGGGCCGGAGGTGGAGGTGACGGCCAGTGCGCCGGCAAAGGACGCACCGATGGCTGAGGCACAGCCCGAAATCTCATCTTCGCACTGCACGGTCGTGACGCCCAGGCTCTTGTGCTTCGACAGCTCGTGGAGCACGTCGGTGGCAGGCGTGATGGGGTAGGAGCCCAGGTAGAGCTTCAGCCCGGCCTTCTCGGCGGCGGCAATGAAGCCGTAGGCCGTGGCCTTGTTGCCCGTGATGTCCATGTAGCGGCCCGGCTGCTTCTCGCGGGTCTCGATGCGATAGACGTTCGTGGCCGACGAGTGGGTGTTGTGCCCGTAGTCGTAGCCGGCCTGGATGACACGGATGTTGGCCTCGGCAATGGCCGGCTTCCGGGCAAACTTCTCGCGCAGGAAGTTGAAGGCAACCTCCAGGTCGCGGCTGAAGAGCCAGCAGACCAGTCCGACGGCGAACATGTTGCGGCACTTGAGCATGGCCTTCTGGTCCATGCCCGTGTCGGCGAGGCAGTCCTTGACCATGGTGGTCAGGGGGCAGGCGATGACGCGGTCGGGGTCGATGCCCATTTCCGTGATGGGGTCGTCGGTCTTGAATTCGGCCTTCTGCAAGTCCTTGGGACCGAAAGCGTCGGTGTCGAGGATGAGGGTGGCGGTGGGCTTGGCATAGCGCAGCTGCGTCTTCAGAGCCGCCGCATTCATGGCCACCAGCACGTCGCAGAGGTCACCCGGGGTGTAGACTTTTTCGGCTCCGATGTGTACCTGGTAGCCGCTGACGCCCGTGAGCGAACCTTGCGGGGCGCGGATGTCGGCCGGGTAGTCGGGGAAGGTGCTGATGCTGTTTCCCACGGTTGCCGAAACGGTAGAAAAAATATTTCCGGCCAACTGCATGCCGTCGCCGGAATCACCAGAGAAACGGACAACCACGCTGTCCAATTCCTTAATCTCCATTAATCTTTAGTTTTTAAATGTTAATCTTCATAGTACCCCCGCCGGGAATCGAACCCGGATTGGCGGTTTAGGAAACCGTAGTTCTATCCATTGAACTACAGGGGCCCTCATTGTTTAACCGACTGCAAAGATACGAAGATTTTGCAGAACAGAAAAGGAAAAGAGGGAAAATGTGATGTGGAAGAGGGGGACGGGGCGAT
>JAFTEX010000052.1 GCA_017453445.1 Bacteroidaceae bacterium | reverse complement strand
CACGATGAGGGTGAAGAGCAGTGCGAGGTCGTACTTCGTCACTGCGGGGTGCGTGATCTGTGTCATACTGTTACTGTTTTTTTAGAAAGTTAAACTTATTGTGAACTAAAAAATGTTGTTTATTCCAATGGGATGTCGGGATGCTGCACGGCCAGCGGCAGGCCCTCCTGCGCGTTGGCCTTCTCACACGCCGTCAGCCCGTAACCCACGGCTGCCAGGCCGCAGACGAGGGTGGCGGCCATCACCCATTGCATGATTCTTTTCATTGCTTTTTTTGTTAATTGTATTAAATGCAGTAATACTTGGTCAGGAAGTAGGTGCGGTCCCAGTCGAGGATTTTCCGCTGCGACTCCTTCTCGGGGTGGATGTTGAACTCGTCGAAGATCATCAGCTGCTTGTTCTCCAGGTCGTAGAGCGGCCACTCCTTGGCCTTGCCGTCGGGCGACTCGGAGGCGCTGAGCGACGGGTTGCCGGTCTTGGCGAACTGCACCCACATGCGGCGCAGGGTCTTAGAGAAAGTTGCGTCGAAGATTCTGCCCGTGACGAGGGTTTCCTCTGGATGGTTGAACACAGTAGACAACTCTATGGCATGGCCGCTCTTCAATAACGGCCAGGAGGATTCGGGGGTGAAGAAGTAGGTGTACGACTTGCCGCCGGCCTTGGTCTGGTTCTCTGACATCCTAAAGAGCGGCGCGATGAACACGAGTTGATCTATCCAACGGGTGGTGGCGGAATATTCGGCGGTGACGTCCTTGGCATTCTGGCAGTAACTCTCGACCAGCGCCTTCTCCTCGCCCGTCATCTGGGCCATCTTTTCTGCCTTGCGGCCGGCGGCCCAGGAGTTCCAGGCGTCAAGTCCGAAGCCGTAGACAAAATAGCCCATCTCGTCCTTTGTGCAGCCCTGCAGGAAGGTGATGTCCTTGGCCGCACCGTTGGCGTATGCCTCGTAGGGGTCAAGGGGCAGGATGCGCCCGTCCCGTTCAGCCCATACGCGCAGGTCGAGCAAATCGGATGCCTTATCCACCAGTTTCCGTATATCGACCTTCTGCAGGTCGGCAACGGTCTTGCAGCCAAGTGCCGCCATCAGTTTGTCGGTGCAGGCGATGGATTGCTGCGTGGAGCGCGTGAAGACGGGAGCACCGCTCATGGCAATGACCTTCTTGAAATACTGCTGGGCGCCTGCTATGAGCGGCAGGGAGGTGACGCTGCCACCACCGGCCGACTGGCCCATGATGGTCACGTTGTCGGGGTCGCCACCGAAGGCGGCGATGTTCTCGTGTACCCACTTCAGGCCCATCACCTGGTCCAGCAGCCCGAGGTTCTGCGCGTCTGGATAGTCGGCACCGTCGGGCAGGTGGGACAGATGGAGGAAGCCGAAGACACCAAGCCGGTACTCGATGGAAACGAGGATGACGTCGGGGTTCTCCCTGACGAAGTTGCAGCCCTCCTCACGCGGCTCGGACGTTCCGCCCACTTCGAAGGCACCGCCGTGAATCCATACGATGACTGGCTTCGTAGCCGCAGACGCTCCCTCCGCCTTCCATACGTTCAGGTACAGGCAGTCCTCGCCCTGAGGGTAATGGGAAGCAATCTGGAATACGTCCTCCACCTGGCAGGGGCTCTTCCCGTTGTAATAGGCCTCGTAGATGCCGTCGTCAGCCACACAGTCTACGGGCGCCTTCCAGCGCAGTTCGCCCACGGGCTGCTGGCCCACGAACGGGATGCCCTTGTAGGCGGCGACACCGTCCGTCCGCCTGCCCACGAAGGTGCCGTTGATGCACTTCACGGCCAGCGACTGGTCATAGTTGCCGTCGGTAATCTGCTTGTTCTCGCCATAGAGAGCCTTCATCCTCTCGTCTCCTTTCTCTTCGTCCAGGAACTCGTTCACCGCCTGCTCCGGCTCGTCCTTACTCGGATTGTCGGCTTTGTCCGAGCACGATGTGAATACGCTTGCACCGCAAATGGTCATGGTGAACACCAAGGGTCGGATGGCGGCGAGCATCCATTGATATTTCTTTTTCATTGTTACTTGTTTTTGATTTTACATTGAGAATACCTTTTTGCCCTCGAAATAGGTGGCGGCGGGCTTGGCCTCGTGAATCTCGGTCGCGGGGCAGGTCAGCACGTCCTTGTTGACCAGCAGGAAGTCGGCATACTTGCCGGCCTTGATGCTGCCTCGCTCGTCCTCGATGAACATCTGGCGGGCGCAGTTGATGGTCAGGGCCTGCAGGGCCTGCTCACGGGTGATGAGTTCCTCAGGCCACCACGGTTTTCCCACCGCAACATGATATACGCCCGTCACGGCAATCTCCATGATGCCGAAGGGGTCGTCGGGACTGCCGCTCAGTGCGGGATAGTCCGAGTGTGAGGTCAGGTTGATGCCGTAATCGAAAAACGACTTCATGGGATACGACTTGTCCTCCATGCCAGCGGGGACTAACTCTTTCAGCAGTTCCGTATATTCGTCGGCCATATTATGCCACAGCATGCCTGAGGTGACGTAGATGTTGTGGTCGGCCATACGTTGATAATCGGCTGCATCGACGTTGCGCACGTGTACCAGCGTGTTGCGCATCTCGTCCTTGCCGCCATTGATGAAGGCGTTAACAACGCGGTTGACACCCTTGTTGCCCATCACGTGAGTATGCATGGTTATCCCATTGGCATTCGCCTTGCGCGTCATGTCGGTCAGTTCCTCTTCCTCCCAGTTGGGCAGGCCCTGATGACCGTCGGGATAGAGCGGTTCCACAAATCCCGTACCGCTTTCCACCGTGCCGTCTATAAAGAGTTTTATCCAGTTCGGTTTTACGCGGGTGGAAGCATATTTCCGGGCATCACGGGCCTCGGCCAGTGCCTTGTCCACATCCATCCAGCTCTCAATCTCGTAACTCAGGCCCAGCACGAAGTGCAGATTGCCGACCTCGTCCATCTGCTGGGCGGCCTCATAGAAATTGGTGTTGTAGAAATAGTTGCCCCAGCCGTCAAGATACATCGTGTAACCCTCCGACAATATCTGCTCCTCGATTTTTGCCATGTTCGCTTTGGCCATGTCAACAGGAAAGAGGTTGTCATTGTCCATGAAGGACCGCACGTAGGTGCTGGCCTGCTCCTTCAGGTAGCCCGTAGGCGTACCGTCGGCACCCATCTCTATCTCGCCTCCGCGCACTTCCGACTTCAGCACCGTTCCGTCAGCCTTCATGATGCCTGCCTTGACCATACAGAGCGTGTTCACCAGCCCCTTGTGGCCTTCCTCGTCGGCAAAATACATGGGAATATCGCTGCAGATGGCATCCAACTTCTGGCGGGTGGGCATGTTGTCCTGGAAGTTCAGCATGCGCCAGCCGAAGCCGAAGATGGCCTTTGCGCCGCTGGCCTTTGCCTTCTCGACGGCGGCGGGAACAATCTCCGTCAGGAACTTCTCCGAAGTGTCTTCCAGCCCCACGATCGTTCCTACGCTCTGTATGGCATAGCCCATCGAATAGTGGGCGTGGCCGTTGCCGCAGCCGGGCATCACCAGCCCCTTGCCGCTGTAGTCCACCACCTCGGTCTTGCCCGTCTCGACGTAGGCCTCGGCCCCCGCCTTGTCGCCCACATAGACGTACTTGCCGTCCTTCACGGCGAAGGCTTCCACAATGTCACCAGCCTCGGCGGTGTAAATCTTGCCATAGACCACGAGGTCGGCACCGTCCTTGACGTCCACAGCCGCGTTGTCCGTGTTGCTGCATGACGTCAGCGTCATGCTTGCGCCGCTGATTAAGAGGGTGGCGACCATCACCCATTGCATGATTCTTTTCATTGTCTTTGCTTGTTAATAATTAATAATCTTGTTCCTATATCGTACCGAGGTCTCTACTCCATCGCCGGAGCCTCAGATGGCGAGTAAATCGCCTTTTACTCCATCGCCGAAGCGTCGGATGGCGAGTATCCAAATCAGTTTCTGTTTCATGTCTTACATCATTTTGTTATATCGTCTGATTTTCTCCAACATTTGGGCGTTCCAGTCGGCAGTGCCGGGCAGTTGGTAGCGGCTGTTTCCCGTGGCCGAGGGGGTAAAGATGGTCTCGGCCTGCGGGGTCAGGGTGACGGTGCCGCGAGGGGAGAGCGTGAAGAGGCCGTCGCCCTCCACGGCCTGGATGACGGCCATCGGGTCCCACATCATCTGCCCCGTGTTGCAGTTGCACGTCATATAGACCTGCTTGATGGGGTGCGCGTCGGTCCATTGAACGCAGGTACTGTGATTACTGATGCCGAACATACGTTCAAAGTGGGCCATGTGTTCGATGACCGACTGATGCCCAAGTTCTCTATCCTGAAT
>JAFTEX010000051.1 GCA_017453445.1 Bacteroidaceae bacterium | reverse complement strand
GATAGCTCTTTCCTATGTTGAGGCATACCAAAAGCATGTCCGTCCTCGTATAGAGGTGGAGGCGATACAGAAATACATCGCCGAGCATCCGGTTGAAAAGCCAGTTCAACAATCTCCCATTGAAGAAATGGCTGAGCATAATCAAATCCTCAATCAAGAGGAACGCCTGCGCAGATTCATGGAGACTTGCAAAAGAGAACGTGAACAGTTCATCGCCATTAAAGAAAAGGCTGACGAAGAAAAGTTGGCAAAGGTTCAGGCGTATGTGCGGCAAACCTTGATGCCTTTCGACTTCACGGATGAAGAACTATTTCAAGTGAGCGAGTGCATTGTCTCGTTGGTTGTTCACGGCGTTGTCGTGCCCACGCTTCCAATTAAAATAGAGCGGACAGGTAAGAAGGAACAACTCACTCAGCATGACTTGGCAAATCTCAGTTGGAACATTGCCAACCAGTACAACCTCCCGAACAAACTGGCTGCTCAGTTTGCACAGTACACCTTCCCTGCTTGGTTCTGGAATACCACGACAGAAACTCTCGCCAAAAAGCTTAAGCACAGGTCTGGCGACCACTACATCAAGATTGATGAGAATATCATATAGTTAAGTGAAATACAATAATCAAAAATAGAAGAAAATGTCATTAGTAATAAGCGTTTACGTTGGTGAAGGCATCGTTTTGGCTGGAGATAGCCGGAGTTCATTCAATGCAGCATATAAAACCATCGGAAAAGACGGACACCCAGAAAAAGAAGTTCATCACCATTCGATACATGTTTCAGACACAACTTATAAAGTTTTCGTCACAAACAGCCATGTTGGAATCCTAACATGTGGAGACGCATCGGTTTTAGGAATACCAATAGTGCAGTTTATAGAAAATTACATACGACTGCATAATGAAGATGATGTTGATAAAATAGCCCATTCAATTGGCGATTATTTTCACGCAATAGATTCACATTTGAATACACATTTTATAGTTGCAGGGTATATTCAAAATGAAGACTCTACATTTGAGCAACGCGTTTACCAAGTTTTTACGGCAGAAGAAATGGTGAATCCTCGGAATGAAGTCGGAAGACAAGGAGCTATATGGGATGGTATCACGGATATTTTAAGCCGACTAATGCAAAATATAGCGTACAAAGTTGAAGGAAAATACATAGATGGTGAGCCTGTAGAAATAATGTGGAACTTTTTTACACTCCAAGATGCTATCGATTTTGCTCAATATGCGATTAAGGTAACAATAGACACTTTAAAGTTCCAGAAGCGTGAAAAATCTGTTGGTGGACCAATCGATATATTAGTCCTTAAACCAGGAAGTCATCAGTGGATTGCTCATAAAGAGTTACATTTATAAGTGTCTAAGCGATAACATTCAAGATGGTTTTCAGTAGGATATATACACCATATTTGTACCAAGTATTCACAACTAATTGATACTCATATATGATTAGATTAGAGGAGGTCAAATGATACGCATAAGCTAAAACATTAAAGCGAAATAGGAATCCCGTGTAGCCAGGCGGTTATGCGGGATTTTTCTTTAGTTGAACTTTGTGATTTTGTGACAGGTTTCAGGGTTTTGCCGTAATTTGCACAAAATAGTTCACGCACCTAATATGATACAGAATGGTATATGTCCATTGGGATGCATGCCGTTGATTTTGTGGGATTTGGAGCATTTGATTCATTTCTATTGGAAGGGGGGAGGGCTAATATTTTGCAGATTATTCCTAATAGTTTAGTGGAAATATTGTATCTTTGCATGTTGGAAGTAATAAAATAGATGAGCCTGTGGAAGTTACGAATCTGCTGACATTCAATAGCCGAGGGGAACTGAGGGAGTGGTTGGAACGGAACCACCTTGCGGAGAAGGCGTGCTGGGTGGCTTGCAATAGGTCGAGGGCATCCAGGGCGGACACACTTCCGTATATTGAAATCGTGGAGGAGGCGCTTTGCTTCGGATGGATAGATTCGACCTTGAAGAAGTTGCCGGACGGACGCCTGGCCCAGCGGCTTTCGCCGAGACGGAAGGGAAGCCACTGGACAGAACTGAACCGCCAAAGGTGCCGTGACCTTGAAGCCCGCGGACTGATGACGGATGCGGGCCGGAGAGCCTACAGAAACGGAATAAGCGAATGACCAATGCAAATGCTACTTGCTTGTGCGAAAATCATGCTTGACAGGGATGGCCGTAAGAATGCCGATTGCTACATTGCCCGTTCGGGAGCCACGTTTCCAGAAAGAAGCGGAACGCTTTGCGTTGCAGGGGGGGGGACGGTGGAGGAACTCGGTTCGGGTACGAAGGTTTTGAGTCTCGGGAGAGTTCGGTAACGCGTGTTGATTGCACTTTATTATAGATTAAATAAATTATGACTAAAAACCTGATAGCATGAAGATTATTAATGACGCGTTATTGAAAAAAGTGGCGGGCGAGGCTAAGCTGTCACCCCGGCTCAGGATGAATTACAACTTCCATCAGAGCCTTCAGGACAAGTGTCACCGATTCCTCAATGCCTTGGAGCCCGGGACGCAGATTCCGGTGCATCACCATCCCACCAAGGACGAAACTTTTGTGATACTGAAAGGGAAGGTGCGTGTCTCGACCTACAACGATGACAGCGAGGTGCTGGAGTCGTTTGTCATAAGCCACGAGTCGGGAGTTTACGGTGCCGACATTCCCAAGGGCGTCTGGCACAGCGTTGAATGTCTGGAGCCGAGCGTGCTTCTCGAATGCAAGGAGGGACCGTTCGTGGAGCACGAGGTGGATGGAATATTGGAGATAAAGAAGGCGTGAGCGGAGAGCGGTAAGATGAGGCCGCCACGACGGGGACTTTGTGCCTCGCCGTGGCGGCCTTCTTCGTATATGTGCGTGTAGAGAAAGAGATTCGGACGCTTTTGTTCTCAGGGCGTTGGTTCGCCTTCCGTGTCTGGCAGGTTCCTGTGTGTCTGCAGGTGGTACTCGATGAGGAACGAGCAGAGCAGCCCGATGCCGCAGCCGAAGGCAATGAGTATCCAGAAGTAGATTTTCATCTCGCCCGAGGGCTCGACATGGAGCAGATAGTTGGTGAGGGCACCCAGCCCAAGGCCGATGAGTACGCATCCCCAACGCAGGGCAGAGTAGGGGTTGGAACCCTGTTTCTTCTCCTGCTCGGCTACGAGGAACTTGGCCGTTTCCAGTTCAGCGTGGTTCTCGATGATGAGCCGGCGAATCTCGCGGTTGTTGTTGCTCTTCTTCACGCTTGCAATGACCCCGGCTATGATGGCCACGAGGGGGATTAACAAGCTCAAGGCTACGGCTAATACGCCTGCTAAATCTTTTAAATCCATAATGCTTATTCTTTTTGTCGTTTGTTTAATGTTTTCTTGAACGCCGTTCACTCATAAGACCGCTCAGAGGTCGGATTATTACACCTCGGCGATGGAAAAATCTTTCATTGCGCGTCGGGCGAAGTAGAGCATGGTGGCCACGGGGATGAGCAAACAGAAACGGGCCGGCCCCATGGAGGGGATGGCGAGCAACAGCCGCAGGGAGAGGGCAAAGACGATGAGCACCAGCGGCAGTCCAAAGGAGAACGCCACAATGCGTCCCCAGCGGCGAATCCACGCGCGCCGTGCCTGGCGGCGGATGTCTGCCACGATTACTTCATTCAGGTTCTCCAGCATTTTTCGGCGTTCTATCGATGCTGTAATTAGTCTGTCTAACTCGTTGTCGTTCATATTGCTTGTCATTTCAAATGTTCCCCAATGTGGTTTTCAGCCTTTCTCTCAGTTTCTCCCTGATCCGGTGTAGCCTTACCAGGACATTGCTCTGGCTGAGCCCCGTCTGCCGAGCAATCTCTTCCGTCTTTTTCTGTTGGTAATAGTGGAGGTCAATCAGTTGTCGTTCCCCCTCCGTCAGTTGGCTGATGGCTTCCTCCATGCGCTGAATCATCTCTTCGTGTTCGTTGTCGTAGCGGTCGGCCAGTCGGTCGCTCAGTTCCTCGGCGGGTTGTCCGCGTCGGGTGCGTTCTTTCTCCAGGATGTGCAGGGCTGTATGCATGGCGATGGCCATGAGCCAGGGCCCCATCCGTTGCCCGTGCCACACGGCCAGCTGTTCGTAGGCCTTGACGAAGGTGGCCTGTGTCACCTCGGCTGCCAGTTCCTCGCGATGTACGACAGAAAGCGCTTTCGAGTAGACCATGCCCGAATAGCGCTTCACGATTTCGGAAAAGTACGCCGTGCGTCCCTGTTCCAAGATTTCTTCTACGAGTTTTCTGTCATCCATGCAACATTATGACCCGTAGGCTTGCCGATTATTACACCCGTTTAGAGGATTTTTTTCACCGCCTCCTCGATTTCCTCGGCGGTGGCTGTTGGCTCGAAGCGTGCCACGACGCGTCCCTTCCTGTCTATCAGGAACTTCGTGAAGTTCCACTTGATGTCGGCTGACTTGTCGTAGTTGGCATCCTGCTTGCGGAACATCTCGTCCAGGAATTTCCCCGTGGGGTTGGTGAGGTCGAATCCGCCGAATCCCTTTTGAGCCTTGAGCCACGTGTAGAGGGGAATCTCGCCGGGGCCGTTAACCTCCACCTTGGCCCATTGCGGAAACTGTGTGCCGTAGGTGGCCGTGCAGAACTGGCGTATCTCGTCCAGCGACCCGGGAGCCTGCTGGCCGAACTGGTTGCAGGGCAGGTCGATGATTTCCAGTCCCTTCGCGTGATACTGTTCGTACAGCGTCTCCAGGTCCTTGTATTGCGGCGTAAATCCGCATTTCGTCGCCGTGTTCACGATGAGCATGGCCCGCCCCTTGAACTCCTTCAGCGAGACACTGCGCCCCTCTCCGTCGGTGAGCGAGAATTGGTACACGTTTTTCTTGGCCGATGCGCCCATGCAGGCCATCAGCAGTACGATGGAAAACAGCAGTTTCTTCATAATCGTCTTTCTGTTAGTAGGTTTTGTGGCACAAAGATAATACTTATCCTCCAATCCACCAAATCTTCAGCTCGCAACCTTACTTGCTTCCGCTTATTCCATGCGCATGGTTTAATTGAACCATGCGCACCGAATGATTAAACCATGCGCATGGAATAAGCGGAAGCATAGGTCCTTCCCCCGGTAGCCATATAATTTTGCCGAAAACATTTGGCCGTCTGGCTGTTTATTCGTACTTTTGGAGCAGAAATTTGACAACAATCGCATGAAGTAGGCTGCGCGAGCAGCCGGTGCATGGGATTGTTGTATTCTTTTATATACGACTTTCCCGGTGAGTTAACTAATTGTTGGTCTTTAACTTATTGAGAACAGTCATGACAAAGAGAACGAAGTTTGTCAAGGTGTGCAACTGCACACCCAAGGGAGACATCCGCACGATGGATGTCCAAGTGTTGAACCAGCTCGTAGATGAGCAGGAGGCTGCAATTGCCCGTGAGACGAATCCACGGAAGATGGCGCAGCGCGCCCTTGAGTTGGGCGATGCCTGCATGGCGGCAGGCTGCCCGATGAGGGCCATTCAGGTGTGGCGCGCGGCGGCAAAAAGGCTGGAGGCGATGGACTACCGCTGGGTCTATGAACCCATCAACCCCTCCTTCGTGCGCTTCTCCGACCTCGTTTCCGAGAAGGAAGCCGTCACGCTGGGCCGCCGCATCGACAAGGCCTGGCATCTGCTCCGTCATCCCGAAATGGCCACCTGGGCCCGCCGCATGCGCGTCGCCTACCGCGAGATGTGGCTCGACAAGTATTACGAGGCGCTGCCGTAGGGGGATCAAAAGTGAAAAGTGACGGAGCAACGAGCGCAGAGCCGAACTCGTTCGAGCTATGCCGAGTCGCGACGGAACTCGACCGTAGGTCAAGTGAAAAGTTAAAAATGTAAATGGTAGATGGCAGATGGTAAATGATAGATAGTTTAGGGGGGGCTTAGTCGAGGTATCGGCGGGTGAGCCCGTCGAACTCTTCGATGCGGCGGTCGCGCAGGAAGGGCCACCAGCGGCGCACCTGCTCGGAACGATGGAGGTCGATGTCGATGACGGCATTGGTCTCCTCGTCTTTTGGGGCACGGTAGAGCAGTTCGCCCTGCGGACCGCAGACGAAGCTGGAGCCCCAGAACTGGATGCCGCGAGTCTGACCGCTCGGGTCGGACTCGTGACCCACACGATTCACCGTGATGACAGGCAGCCCGTTGGCCACGGCGTGACCGCGCTGCACGGTGGTCCAGGCCTCGCGCTGGCGCTCTTGCTCCTCGGGGGTGTCGGAGGACTCATAGCCAATGGCTGTGGGATAGATGAGGAGTTCGGCTCCGCGGAGCGCCATCAGTCGGGCACCCTCGGGGTACCACTGGTCCCAACATACCTGTACGCCCAGCCGACCCACGCTCGTCTCGATGGGGCGGAAGCCCAAGTCGCCGGGTGTGAAGTAGAACTTCTCGTAGTAGGCAGGGTCGTCGGGGATGTGCATCTTGCGATACTTTCCGGCGATGCTCCCGTCCTTCTCGAACACCACGGCCGTATTGTGGTAGAGCCCGGCGGCGCGGCGCTCGAAGAGGCTCGTCACGAGCACGATGCCGTGTTGCCGTGCCAATTGTCCGTAGAAGTCAGTGCCAGGTCCCGGGATGGGCTCTGCCAGGTCGAAGTTGTCCACCGACTCCACCTGGCAGAAATAAAGAGAGTTGTGCAACTCCTGCAGTACCACCAGTTCGGCCCCCCTTCGGGCCACCTCGGCGATGTTCTCTGCCAGTTTCCGCTTGTTGGCCTCCACGTCGGCCACACACGATTGTTGTATCAGTCCTACTTTCATAATTCACAGTTCTCAGTTCACAACTTTCAACTTTCAATTTTCAATTTTCAACTTTAAACTATCGTTTGACTTTCGTCACGACTCGGCAATAATCAAGCAAGCTTGTTACTGCTCTCGCTGCTCCGAAAGTTCAACTTTCAATCTTCAATCTTCAACTTTCAACTTTCAACGTTCCTGCCGGAAACTGCATCGTGCAACAATGCAGGGAGCCGTGCTGCTCGATGAGAGGGCGACAGTCGATGCCAATGATTTCGTGCTTGGGGAATGCCTCCTGGAGTTGGCGGCGCGCCTTCTCGTCGAGTGCGGGGTCGCGATAGGTGGGAAGGAGGACGGCTCCGTTGATGATGAGGAAATTGGCGTAGGTGGCGGGCAAGCGCTGTCCGTCAGCGTCGTATTGGGGGCTGCACATAGGCAAGGGGAGGAGACGATAGGGTCGCCCGTCGAGGGTGCGGAAGGTGCGGAGTTGCTCCTCCATCAGGCGAAGCTGTTCGTAATGCTCGTCGTTAGGGTCTTGACACTGAACATAGGCAATCGTGTCGTTGGGGCAGAAGCGCGCAAGGGTGTCGATGTGACTGTCGGTGTCGTCGCCCGCCAGATAGCCGTAGTCGAGCCAGAGGATGCGTTCGGCAAAGAGATGGCGTTTGAGGCGCTCCTCGATTTCGGCCTGCGAGAGGGGCTGATTCCGGTTGGGAGCCAGCAGACACTGAGAGGTGGTGAGCAGGGTGCCCTTGCCGTCGCTCTCTATGCTGCCCCCTTCGAGCACGAAGTCCAGGTGGTCTTCATATTGCCCGTTGAGCACACCTTGTTCCATCATACGGCGACAGATTTGGTTGTCCAGCTCGGCGGGAAACTTCTGTCCCCAGCCGTTGAACTGGAAGTCGAGCAAGAGGTGGCCCATCGAGGTCTGCAGTGTGATGAAACCATGGTCGCGTGCCCAAGTGTCGTTGGTGGGAGCCTGCACGAGCGTGATGTTCGGCAACACACGACTTGGCAGACGCTCGCGCAGCAATTGGTTGACGGCATCAGGAGAGGGCGTGACGATAATCAGCTGTTCGCGCTGGGCAATCTCTAGCGCCATGCGGATGTAGCACTCTGTGACTTCCCGCAGGATGGGCCTCCAGTCCGTCCCCTCGTGCGGCCACGTCAGTTGCACGCCGCTCTGCCGTGCCCATTCGGCGGGCAGGTAAGTGGAGCGTATTTCGTTTTGCTCGGGACCTGCCAATCGGTTGGGGCGCAGTTCCTTGGTGAGGTCCTCGATGATGGTGGTTGTGAGTTTGTAATGTATGGCCATTTTTCCTTCTGCTTTTACGTTTTCAACATATTATTGGGGTCAAAGATACGATTAAGCGAGGGAAAAGACAAATTTATTTAGGCTTTTCCGAGTGTGAGTGTCTAAAACCAAAGGTTAAAGATACGATTAAGCGAGTACAAAAGCAAATAATTTTGCATTTTGTCGAGCGTGAGTATCTAAAATCGAAGGTTAAAGATACGATTTTTTTTTAGTTTTCACTTTATTTGTATTATCTTTGCAAACCAATCAACATAAGACATATACATTATGCGTAAGAATTTTGGACAGAAGGGCGTGTTTACGGCTCCGCAACCCGTGCTCTTGGTGGGCACCTACGACGAAAACGGCGTGGCCAACGTGATGAACGTGGCTTGGGGCGGACAGTGCAGTGAGCACCATGTAGCCCTGAACCTGGGCCACGAGCGCCAGACGTTGGAGAACATGAAGGTGAAGAAGGAGTTCACCGTGATGTTTGCCACCGAGGAGACGATGGTGGCCGCCGACTATCTGGGCATCGTCTCGGGCCTGAAGGTACACGACAAGGTGGCAAAGAGCGGACTGACACCCGTCAAGGCCGAGATGGTGGACGCGCCCGCCTTCGAGCAGCTGCCCGTCACCCTGGAGTGCCGCGTGACCAGCATCCGCGAGGAACGCACCGGCGAAGTGCGCGTCGTGGGCGAGGTCGTGAACCTGAGTGCCGAAGAGAGCGTGCTGAACGAGAAGGGCAAGGTAGACTTGGGCAAGGCTCACCTGATTTGCTTCGACGAAGCTACGCTGAAGTACCGCCGCATCGGCGAGGTCGTGGGCAACGCCTTCGTGGAAGGAAACAAGATTCGCAAGGCATGAAAGAGATTTATTTCGCCGGAGGCTGCTTCTGGGGCACCGAGCACTACTTCAAGCAGATAGAGGGCGTCGTGGACACAGACACAGGCTTTGCCAATGGCCGCACTGACATCGTGAATCCGTCCTACGAGGAGGTCTATACCGACCAGACGGGCTATGCCGAGACGGTGCGCATCCGCTACGACGAAACGCGCGTGGGGCTGCGCTTCCTCGTCCGCATGTTCTTCCGTGCCATCGACCCCACTTCGCTCAACCGCCAGGGCCACGACGAGGGCACACGCTACCGCACGGGCGTGTATTACACCGACGAAGCGGAACGCGAGCGGATTCAGCAGGTATTCGATGAGGAGCAGGCGCGGTGGGACGCGCCCCTGGTGGTGGAACTGGAACCGCTGCGTGCCTACTACTCGGCGAGCGACTATCATCAGGACTACCTCGACCAGCATCCCGACGGCTACTGCCACCTGCCGCTTTCGATGTTCAAGTTCGCCCGTGAGGCAAAACCCGAAGTGGACTAAATCGGAATTAATAGGATAGGGCTGTGTCGAAATGAACGGCACAGCCCCTCTAATGTGACAACTGCGAATTCCGCGTAATCGGCTTTACCGCTTACGTGGAATTCGCAGTTAAAGATATATGAATGTCTTTTGGCACACAATCATTTCATCCCCCTGGCCCTGAAGATGCGGTCCTTGGCATCGGCAATCTCCTGGAACTTCTTTTCGGCGGCGCGGCGAATGTCCTCGCCCAGCGAAGCCACGCGGTCGGGATGGTTCTCTCGCGCCATGCGCTTGTAGGCCTGACGCACCTCGTCGTCCGTGGCATCGGGGTGCAGTCCCAGCACACGGTAGGCATCGTCCAGCGTCTCGCCGCCCAACCCCATCAGCTGTTCCGCCGTCTCGCCGTTCAGGCTCATGTTCAGGCAAATCTGGCGCAGCGCCTCGCGCTCTTCCGTTTGTACGGAGCCGTCGGCCTTGGCTATTTCGCACAGGAAGGCAATGAGCTGCAACCGCTGCTCCTGCGGCATGGCAAAGGCCAGTTGCTGGCAGACCGCCGTGATTTCGTCGTTCCAGCGGCTCGTGCCCATCCGTTTCTTCTGCTCAAAGAGTTTCAGCAGAATCTCTTCGCCCTCTGTTTCGGCCTGCGTCGAAAAGTTCTGTCTCAGGAATCGGCGCACATACTCCATCTCCGAGTGCATGATGCGCCCGTCGGCATGTATGATGTGAGCCACCAACACCATCAGCGAGAACAGGAACCCGTTCCTTTCCCCCTGCTGCTGACGCGCTTGGCGTTGTGCAGAGCTGTAGTCGCCCATGTCCACGCCCGTCAGACTGTACTCATCGCTGAAGGCCGAGTCAAATATCGCCCCCAGCACAATGCCGGCCAACATGCCTATCGGACCGCCGCTCAGCAGTCCCAGGAAGCCTCCAATCCATTTTCCTAATGCCATACTCTCCGTTTTTGCAGACAAAGATACGATTAAGCGAGCGAAATGCCAAAAAACTTTGAGCATTTCCGAGTGTGAGTACCTAAAACCGAAGGTTAAAGATAGTGCAAACCGAGCGAAAACGCAAATAAATTGTGAAAGAACGTTTGGCCATTTTGCGGAAAAATCTTACTTTTGCTCATTGACAGAAGAAAAGGCATGCAGCAGCATGAAGAAAAAGGCAATCACCAACCTGGATGCACTCAAGGCCATGAGGCGGGGCAACCGCGAGGCCGAGCGGGAACTCCTTGGCCCGGGTTTCCATTCCTTCAACCGTCTGCACGAGTCGAAGAAAACCTACACTCGCAAGGTGAAGCACAAGAAAAAGGAAGGGGATTAGATGGAACAGGACAAACCCACTTCATCAGATTTCCCTCCTGAAGCAAGCCTGCGAACTCCACACCGTGAAGTATCGCACGGGCAACATCACTGTTGACATCTGCTTCGATGCCGACCGCCTCAGCCATGATTGCACGAAATGGGCGCAGGGAGGAATGGTCGGATAGGCTGTTGATACTTAATCACGGAGGGGGGGCGTATTAATCCGTGAAACACATCCTTACATAGCTTTATGGTAAAGACTTAGGTCTTTCGTCAAAAGGACTTAAGTCTTTCGCCCTTGGGTATACAAGCTTCTTGTCCGGAGTATGGGGCGGCAAAAGGGGGCACAAAGGGTGGCAAGGACATAGGCGAAAGGGACGCAGTGAAGGCCTTTTTGCACAACTTTATTTGATTGCCCGTGGTGTCTTGGGCCTACTTCTTAGTCTGCAAATAGGCGGCAAGTGATAATTTTCAACTTTCAATTTTCAATTTTCAACTTTATTTTGTATCTTTGCACCGACATACTCGTTACAGCGTGAAAATAAAGGAAATTATTTGCGCCCTTGAACGTTTTGCGCCGTTGCCCTTGCAGGAAAGCTATGACAATGCAGGCTTGCAAGTCGGATTGACAGCGGAGCAGGAAGCCTCAGGGGCATTGTTGTGTTTGGACGTGACCGAAGAGGTCATACGCGAGGCTGTGGACCTCGGGTGCAACCTCATAGTGAGCCATCATCCGCTCTTGTTCCGCCCCCTGAAGCGGGTGACGGACGGGACGCAGGTGGAGCGTTGCGTCCGCCTGGCCATCCAGAACGACGTTGCCATCTACGCGGCGCACACGAACCTGGACAATGCCGAGGACGGCGTGAACTACCGCATCGCGGAGAAGCTGGGCCTGGTGGACGTGCAGATGATGCAGCCGCACAGTGTCCGCGTGGGCGAGCGACAGGTCGTGGCCGGCAGTGGGCTGATAGGCTATCTGCCCGGGCCGGAGGATTCGCTGGCGTTCCTGCAAAGGGTGAAGGACGTGTTCCGCATCGAGTCGTTGCAGCACAATGAACTCTTGCAGCGCCCGGTCGAGACGGTGGCGTTGTGCGGCGGTGCCGGGGCCTTCCTCTTGGACGAGGCCATACGACTGGAGGCCGATGCCTTCCTGACGGGGGAGATGTCATACCACCAGTTCTTCGGCCACGAGCAGGAGATACAGCTGGCCGTCATGGGGCACTACCAGAGCGAACAGTACACGAAGGAAATTTTCTATCAGATAATCAGTGACTTGGCACCAGACCTGCCGCTGTTCACGACGAACGTAGATACGAATCCGATACACTATCTCATTTAGATTCTAAAAAATCATTAAATAATTAAATCTTTAAATTACATTATGGCTACTACAAAAGCAAAAGACCCCGCAGAGCTGACGGTGGAGGAGAAACTGAAGAATCTCTACCAGTTGCAGACGATGCTCTCGGAGATTGACAAGATTAAGACCCTCCGTGGTGAACTGCCGCTGGAAGTGCAGGACCTGGAGGACGAAATCGAGGGACTGACGACGCGCATTGAGAAGATTCAGAGCGAAATCGTGGAACTGAAGCGCGAAATCGCCGACCGCCGCAGTGCCATCGAGACCGCCACACAGAGCATCGCCAAGTACAAGGAGCAGATGGACAACGTCCGAAACAATCGCGAATACGACTCTCTGAACAAGGAGATTGAATTCCAGGAGCTGGACGTGGAACTGAACCAGAAGAAGATTCGTGAGGCCGACGAGGCCATCCACCGCAAGACGGAGGAACTGGCTGAAAGCACGGAGGCCGTGACGGAACGCCGCACCGACCTGGATATCAAGAAGTCGGAACTGGACGAGATTATCTCGGAGACGAAGGCCGAGGAGGAGAAATTGCGTGAACGCTCGAAGAATCTGGAGGTGACCATCGAGCCCCGTCTTCTGGCCGCTTTCAAGCGCATCCGCCGCAACTCGCGCAACGGTCTGGGCGTTGTCTACGTGCAGCGTGATGCCTGTGGCGGTTGCTTCAACAAGATTCCGCCCCAGCGTCAGCTTGACATCCGTATGCGCAAGAAGATTATCGTCTGTGAGTATTGCGGTCGCATCATGATTGACCCCGAACTGGCTGGCGTGCAGGTGAACAAGCCCGTTGAGGAGAAGCCGAAGCGCAAGAGCAGTCGCGCCAAGAGAGCCGCAGAGGAATAAACCGGCCCGCAGATGGCTCTGGGGCTGCAAATCGCACAAATGCCACGAATTGGCTCAGGTACAACGACGAGCCTGAGATTCGTGGCATTTGTGCGATTCTTGGTTTCCGGTCACAGTTCCTCGTATCGGGGAATCTCCTGAAGGAACCGATAGGAGTTCTGTGCGTAGTCCACCTGGCAGCAGTAGTGTCGCAGGCCATTGGAGACGATGAGGTAGGGCACGTGGAGTACGATGTTGTAGCGTGAAATCTGGTCGAAGACGCGTTGCGTGAGTTCGATGTGTGGAGCCTTGTACTCGATAATCATGCGCGGCTGTGCATCGAGGGCGTAAAGCACGGTGTCGCAGCGCTTTGAAGTCTGATTGAGCGACAGAGACACCTCGTTGGCCAGCATTCCCTGGGGGTAGCCCTTGCAGTGGATGAGGAAGTGGACAAAGTGCTGGCGCACCCATTCCTCGGGCGTCAGGCGTATGTATCGCCGCCGCAGAATGTCGAACACGTAGTCGTGATGGTCGCGTTGCGTCAGTGAGAGGTCGGCAGGGGGCAGGTTGAGCGCTTGCATATCACAAAGGTAGGAAATAATTTTTGATTTTTAGTCTTTAATCCTTAATTTATTCGTATATTTGCACTCGTATATATATAATAAGGTACGGTATGAAAACAAAAGAAGAAATCGTTCAGAATTGGTTGCCGCGATACACCAACCATCCGCTGGAAGACTTTGGAGAGTACATCTTGCTCACGAACTTCAACAACTACGTTGACATCTTCTGCGATCGTTACGGAATAGAGCGTCCTGATTACAAGGCTAATATGCGCTCGGCTACGGCAGAGGGCATCACGATGATAAACTTCGGTATGGGGTCGCCCAATGCCGCTATTATCATGGACCTCCTCTCCAGCATCAACCCTAAGGCATGCCTTTTCCTGGGCAAGTGCGGCGGCATATCGGAGAAGACCAAACGGGGCGACCTCATACTCCCCATAGCGGGCATACGTGGAGAGGGTACCTCGAATGACTACTTCCCCCCCGAAGTGCCTGCGCTGCCTGCGTTCATGATGCAGCGTGCCGTTTCGTCGGCCATCCGCGACATGGGGCTTGACTACTGGACAGGCACCGTCTACACCACCAACCGCCGTGTCTGGGAGCACGACGATGCGTTTAAGGCATATTTGCGCAAGACGCGCGCCATGGGTGTGGACATGGAGACCGCCACGCTGTTCACCTGTGGCTTTGCCAATCACATTCCTACGGGTGCCCTGTTGCTGGTGTCGGACAATCCCATGACCCCTGAGGGGGTGAAGACGGCAGCCAGCGACCATGTGGTCACGGCCAAGTACGCGGAGGACCACGTGGAAATCGGCATCGAGGCGCTGGAAATGATTAAGCAGGAAAAGAAGACCGTAAGGCATCTGAAGTTTGATTATTGATGGCGAAATCAGAAGGACCAAACTACAAGGACATCGTTCGTGACGTGCAGGCTGGGAAGTACTCGCCAGTGTATTGTTTCATGGGCGATGAGGACTACTATATCGACAATCTCAGTCAGTACATCGCGGACCGGGCCTTGAAGCCGGAGGAGCGCGATTTCAACTACGATCTGCTCTATGGGGCTGAGACGCGTGCCAATGACATCATCGCCATCGCACGCCAGTTTCCCATGATGGCAGACCGTCGGGTCGTGCTTGTGCGCGAGTTTCAGGCGCTGGCCGACAAAGAGGCCCTTTCCGCATACGTCAAGAATCCCAATCCGACCACCATTCTCATACTTTGCCACAAGCACGGAAAACTCGATGCCCGACGCGCGTTGGCGCAGGAAATCAAACGTCAGGGTGTGCTCTTCGAGTCAAAGCGTCTCTATGACCGTGAACTTCCGGGTTTTATCACGAAGTATATGGAGCGAAAGCAGAAGGCCATTGAGCCTGCCGCCGTGCAGATGCTCTGCGACCACGTGGGCAGTGACCTTAGCCGGCTGGTGGCGGAGATGGACAAACTGCTCATGGCGCTGCCGCAAGGAGAGACGAGGGTAGGGGCGTCGCTGGTGGAAGAACTCACGGGAGTGAGCAAGGACTTCAACAGCTTCGAACTCCAAAATGCCCTTGCTGTGCGCGATGTCTATAAGGCTAATCAGATAGTAAAATATTTTGACACGAACCCTCGCTCATTTGCTCTTCAGCCGGCATTGGCATCATTGTTTAACTTTTTTTCCGATGTGCTGTTGGCCTATTTCGCCACTCCCCAGACGGACGATTCCATTGCCCAGTATTTGGGTAAGTCGACATGGGTGGCGCGTCAGGCACTCATCCCAGCGCGCAGAAACTACAGTGGAAAGAAGGTGATGGATATAATAAGTGAAATACGGAAAACTGACGGCAAATCGAAGGGGGTAGGGGGCTGTAAAACCACTCCTGGTGACCTCCTGAAGGAGCTCGTTTTCTTCATTCTTCACTAAGTTTCGTTCTATTTGCCTCGTTCACACGGGGCAAATTTTTTCGCATAAAATCCTATTTACAAAGGTTTTGTCCACGATTCTCCCTTGCTGAGAATCGCGCAAAATTCTTTGCCTTCCCACTCGCTTGCGAATATCGTCAGGATGGCAAAATTGCCTCAAAAACGTCCTTCCCCGGTTTAGGGTTTTGAATCCCGAAGTTAAGAACCCCAAATCTGTTCCATGGCAAGTTTAGACATGCAATATGGAAATCAAAATAAAGAAAACCGAATTTCCGGAAGGACGCACGACATAACAATTCCGAATACCGATTTCAAAATGGGCAACTTCTGTATTCAGACAAACGAATGAATATTCATTCTGGATAGTTTTAGGCTTGTAATTGCATGAAAACGTGGCGTTTGCTAAATTTTCTTTAGGCTCATGGTGATTTCGCAAAAAGCTTAGGACGGACATTAGCCTGTAAATTATTTCCAACATACCATTATCAAGCCTTTGTGGAAGGCGTAATCGCTTTGAACCCAGTAAATTCCCCCAATTTGATTAAATCCATATTCTTTAACCCTTTTGCGGGCCTCCCCATCGGGGCCTGTTCGGAGTCCTATATTGCAAGGTTTACCCCCTTTTGTATTCCCAATTTCAAATCAGAACGCAGAATCCGCAAATTTCGGTTTAATTATTGAATTGTAAATTTGGTGATATGAATTGATTTTTGTAACTTTGTATCGAATTAGAAATCTAAAACGGAGTGCTCTCCCCTCTCTCGTTGGCACTATGGAGATGAAAGAACGTATTTTTCAAATCATGAAGCAGGAAGGTCTCAACCAAAAAGACTTTGCTGCAACAACAGGAATCAGTCCTGCCACTTTGTCAAGTATTTTCAATGGACGTACAAGCCCTACTCTCAACCATGCCGAAGCACTTCATCGCCGCTTCCCCAAGTTGAGCATGTCGTGGCTTATGTTCGGTGAGGGGGATATGTATGTGAAGGAAGAAAGTAGCGAGGGTACCCCTTCGGCTAAGGAACATACAGCCGAGGGTGAGACGCTTGCTGCAGACTCGTCGCATGTGGCCGCCTCGGGAGACTCCAATACTCTCTTCCCCATCGGTGCGGAGGGAGGGGCGGGGCATATTCCCGTTGTTCGCGAGGTGGTAAAATATATTGACAAACCGCAGCGAAAAATTACCGAAGTCCGCATCTTCTTTGACGACGGAACATACGAGACGTTTCCTGGCTGACGAGGTCGTTTTCCCCTCGTGGAACGTTTACCCGTAAAAGATTTTTTAGAAGCAATATTCGAATGCCAGAGCCTCGCCACGGAGGTTGTCGTTGATGTGGCCGTGGTCGTAGGCGAGACGGCCATTGACGAAGGTCTGTTGTACACGCCAATGCAGGACACACCCCTCTAGCGGGCTCCAGCCGCACTTGCTGAGAATGTCCTCACGGCGGAGCGTCCACTCCTCAGGCTTCACCAGTACAAGGTCGGCTTTGTATCCTGGACGCAGATATCCTCGCCCCTTGATGCCAAAGAGCCGTGCCGGCTGGTGGCACATGGCATCGACCACACGCTCTATGGGTAGTATCCCTTCGTCCACCAGGCCCAGCATTGAGACCAGCGAAAACTGCACCATCGGCATGCCCGATGCCGCTCGCACACAGCCTCCCTGCTTCTCTGAGAGCAGATGGGGTGCATGGTCCGTGGCCACGGTGAGCAGCCGGCCGTCGGCGAGGGCGTGCCGCAGGGCATCGCGGTCCTGGCGCGACTTTACGGCAGGGTTACACTTGATGCGTGTGCCTAACCGTTTGTAGTCCTCGTCGCAGAAAAGCAAGTGGGCAATGCACACTTCGCCCGTGATGTGCGGCAGTCTTGAGCCTGGGGATGCCTCTTCAGATAATAGTGAAAGTTCTCTTTCCGTGCTGATGTGGGCGATGTGCAGTCGTGCGCCGGTTTCCCGGGCCAGTTCTGCGGCCAACGAGGAAGAACGGAAACAGGCCTCTGCATCACGAATCCAGGGATGGTGCTCCACGTCGGGGTCTTCGCCCCATCGGGCCTTTGCTTCGGCCATGCGCTCGCTGATGCGCGGTGTGTCCTCGCAGTGGGCGACGATGGGGAAGGGGGCTGCGGCGTGGGCTGTGTTGGAGTTTGCATGACATGCAGACATGTGGAACAGCCGGCGCAGGGTGTCGGGGTTGTCGACAAGCATGTTGCCCGTCGAGCTTCCCATGAAGAGTTTGAGGGGGATGCGCGCCTCTCTCTCTTCTTCCCTCTCTCCGCTGCCATTGGTCGCCCCCAGATAGTAGGCATAGTTGACGCGGCTCTGTTGCGCACCGAGTGCCATGCGTTCCTGCCAGCGTTCGAGGGTGGTGGTGGGCGGATTGACGTTGGGCATGTCCATCGTGCTGGTCACGCCTCCGGCAAGGGCTGCGCGGCTCTCGTGGGCAATGTCCGCCTTATGGGTCAGTCCTGGTTCGCGGAAGTGTACGTGTGTGTCGATGATGCCGGGAAGAAGCAAGGCATTGCCTGCGTTGATGCAGTTCTGGGGGCAGAGTGCAGCGTGCGAGGCTGGGGCATCGCCCTCGAAAACTTCGGCGATACGGTCACCGTCAATCAGCAGACCGCCATGAAAGCGTCGGCCTTCGTTCACTATCTCGGCATTATAGATCAGCGTTTTCACCTCAGACGAGTTTTCGTGAATCGAGAATCGTAAACTGCGGATTGGGCACTTTGCACTATGAATTGGGCACTTTGGACAGGGCTGCCCTTGCGTCAGTTCTCTTGTATTTCCGGAACCAGCCGTCCCAGCGCAGTCGCATGACGCCGAAAAGTGCCTCTGAGAAGATGCCACCCGACATCTTGCTGGTGCCCAGTTCGCGGTTGACGAAGATGACGGGCACCTCCTTGATGCGGAAGCCGCACTTGTGGGCGGTGAACTTCATCTCAATCTGGAAGGCGTAGCCCTTGAAGCGGATTTTGTCGAGTTCGATGGTCTCCAACACCCGGCGACGATAGCAGACGAAGCCCGCCGTGGTGTCGTGAATGTCCAGTCCCGTCACGAGGCGTACATATTTCGAGGCAAAGTAGGACATCAGCACGCGTCCTATGGGCCAGTTAACCACGTTGACCCCCGTCACATATCGGCTTCCGATGGACACGTCGTAGCCCTCATCGCGACAGGCCGAGAGCAGGCGGGGCAGGTCGCTGGGGGCATGGCTGAAGTCGGCATCCATCTCGAACACGAAGTCGTATTCGTGGGCGATGGCCCAGCGGAAACCATGGATGTAGGCTGTGCCCAGCCCGAGTTTGCCCGTGCGCTCCTCGATAAAAAGTCGGTCGCGCAATCCGTCCTCCGTCATCAGCCGTTTGACGATGCCGGCGGTGCCGTCGGGCGAACCGTCGTCGATGACGAGCACGTGGAAACCCTCTTCCAGGGCGGTTACGGCACGGATGATGTTCTCGATGTTTTCCTTTTCGTTATATGTCGGTATGATGACGATGGAGCGTGTCTGCATGATGAATCTTTGTTTTTTCGGGTTCAAAGGTACGATTTCGTGCGCGAAAAGCCAAATAATTTGGCACTTTTCCGTGCCTGGGCAGGCAAATAAATGCCCCTCGTCTTCGAATCTTACGTCGTTAAGCTTATTTTGTGCTGTACCCCCGTTGGCCCCTGTTGTCTGTTTATTATAAAGAATGTATACCTGAAGATGGGATAAGTGGAAAATATTCTTTATATTTGCATGCGCAATCTATGTGTTGGGCACTACGGATGGCATGAAATTGGCAATCTGAACAAAGGAACAATATAAACTAACTAAAAGGAAATGAGACTTATCGCAAGAAAATGGTCTGTGTCCCTATTGCTTATGCTGGGCACGATGCTGTGTTGGGCAGAACCCGTGGACTTGGCTAAGGCACGGGAGCTGGCCGCAAGTTATGTGAAGGCAGGTGGGGAGCCTGCCCTGGTGAACAATGGACAGAGCTACAACGCCCGTCGGCGTGCCAAGGCGGCTGCGGGGCAGACGGCCACACCGCCCTATTACATCTTCTCGCGTGGTGCAGGCATGGGGTTTGTCGTGGTGGGAGGTGACGACCTGCTGCCTGAAATCATCGGTTATACGGAGACGGGCGATTTCGACCCAGACCACATGCCCGAGAGTTTCCGAGACTATCTGTATGGCTATGAACTGGCCATCGACCGCTATCAGGCCTACGTGGAGGAGCACGGTGAGGAAGCCGCCGCAGCCGTGAAGGCAAAGGCAAAAGCCCGCAGGGCTGCCGCCCGCCGGAAGGTCGTAGCCACCACTGACCTGGGTCCGCTGATGTCCTCCAGCTGGGAGCAGGGATGGCCCTACTGGGACTTTTGTCCCTGGGACACGGACAACAACGCACGCAGCCTGACAGGATGTGTGGCCACGAGCACCTCGTCCGTGATACACTACTGGCGGAAGGACAATCCACGCTACCTGATGACGGGTACGCACCCCTATACAACTTGGACCCACAAACTCGCCGTCGACCCGGGCTATCCCGCCGGTCATCCCATGAAGTGGGAACTGATGCAGGACACCTACGCAGGGTCGAACTACGGCAACAATAACGACCATTATACCAGCGTGTCCGAACTGTTGGCCATCGTGGGTGACCTCGTGGACATGGACTATGGCAACGACGGTTCGGGTGCACAGAGTTCGATGCAGCCTACGGCCCTGGGAGCTTTCAACCTCGCGGGCACGAACATTTGGTACAACGGTGTGAACGATATGGGCGCGTGGGAAGACATGATTCAGGGTGACTTGCTGCAAGGGCGCCCCATACTTTACAGCGGCTATGCGGTAGATGAGAACAACAATTGGGCTGGGCATGCCTTCGTGGTCGATGGCTACCAACTGAACGAAGGCAAGTATCACATAGACTTCGGTTGGGGAGACTACTGGAAGGGCTTCTGGACGTTGTCGGACTGCAATGGGTTCAATACAGACCAGAGCATGACCTATCAGATATATCCAAGGCACCTGAACCTTACGGCTACAATTTCGGCTCCCAGCTTCAGGGCCAACACCGACAACACCGTGACGGTGACCGTGCAGAACAATGGTACGCTGGACTACGGCATAGGCATCAATCTGTTCTGCTCTACCTCGCCCAACCAACCCACGGCATGGGAGAACTACCAGGTGGACTGGACACGCATTCCCAAGGGGGGCGGCGACGTAGACCTGACCTTTCACGTTAATCCCGGCAGTGGCGATACGTGGTACCTGATAGTCGTGGACTGCAACATGCACGTCATCGGACGTGCGAAAGTACCGACGAACGAAAATCTCACCGAGGTCACTTCGACGTACATCACGAATCCCTCGTTCGAGCTGTACGACGGCAATAGCCGTCCGACGGGTTGGAATCTCGGCACGGAGGGACAATTTTCCCGCGATGGGGATATTCCCCATTTTCGTGCCGTGGGACATGACGGGATCATGGTACTGGACAGCTGGCTCGTGGGCGACAAGGGCCACGGCATCAGTCAGACACTGAGAGGATTGACCAAAGGCTATTACCGTCTGGAGGCAAAGGTGGGCACCGACCCCGGCAACACGGTGACGGTGTTTGGCGGCAATAGGGAAGTGACGACAGGGGCCCACGAATGTGGTAAGTACTACCTGCAAGATGTCGTCGTCGACGGCATAGAAGTGGGCAGCGAGGGCACACTGACCATCGGTGTCAGGGAGGGTAGTTGGTACAAGGTCGATGACTTCCGCCTCTATCGCTACCTGACTGCACCTGAAACGACGACTACAGAAGTACAGAATCCCGCTGCCGGACAGACTACCTACGACATTACCCACGCGATGGCCCCCTGGCTCAGCACCGCCTCGCTGGGCTCATATGCAAACTACGGATTCGGCATGGGCACCTGGGGCGACTATTCGGGACCAGACGGAGCCGAGCTGCACGCCCCCTTCATTGAGAAGTGGACTCCCGCAGGTAACTATCTGGACAACGCCTCCATGCAGCAGACCATTCGCGAACTGGTTAACGGCACTTACTACATCGGTGGCTCGTTCGTAGCCACCAGTCAAGGTGTGGCCAACGACCATGTGGAGGGCGTGACGTTCTGGGCTGGCGACCAAAGCGTCAGCCTTGGTACGGGCAACGGTGTGCCGGAGACTTATTCCTTGCGTGTGGAGGTCACCGACGGCACACTCACCTTCGGACTGAAGACCGACTGCACCACGGCTAACTGGGTGGCCATGGACAATCTGTTCCTGCTCTGGGCTGGCGAAGAGGCCAACTATTACGCCCAAGCCACGGAGACCACTCCCGTGCGCGTTCCGCTGACGAACCCGCGCATGGAGAATAATCTCGATGGCTGGACGCTCAACGATTATTGGCAGAAGCAGGGGGCCACGTATGCCAACTTCGACCCCGACTTCATGGAGTGCTGGACCGGTCACGGCAGCAACCTCAGCAATCGCAGTGCCCTTCAGTATGTCAATCTGAATGCCGGCATCTATCGGGCAGCCGCCGCTGTCAATGCTGTCCAGCAGGGCGACGGGTCGATTTCGGTCAGCGGTGTCACGCTTCGTTTCGGCAATCAGTCCGTGGCCTGCCACACGGGTGACGGAGTGCCCGAAATATTTACGACTGGAAAGTTCACCACCGACGGGGGAAATACCGCCCTGGGGCTCTACATCGAAAACACCAATGCCAACTGGGTGGCATGGGACAACGTCGTGGTCTACTGCTACGGAGCAGACGTGGAAGAGGCTTATTGGCGCGCACTGCGCTCATGTAAGAAGTCACAGGCCGACAACGAGCAGTCCGTCAAGGGAGCCGCAACGGCCGCATTGGCACAGTACGAGTGGACCGAGGCAGAGTATGCCACGAAGACGAGAGAAGAAATCAATGCCGCCATCGAGGTGCTCACGAATGGTACGCTCATCGCTTCGTCGAGTCAGGTGGCCACGAGCCTTGTCCGCAACTCCGACTTCCGCGGTGACATCAAGACTCTCGCGGTCCAGGGCGACGGAGGTCGGGTGGAATACCCGGCCGAGTGGACCTTCCTGCGCACCTATGCGGGGTGGAACGACACTTGGGTTGACACGGCCAACGGACTCTTTAATGCCTGGGCTGGCAGCATGTCGCACGCCGAGCTCTATCAGGCTCTCTCGTCACTGCCCAACGGCACCTACCGACTGACGGGCGATGTTCGTGTGGACAACCCTGCAGCATCATCGAAAACCACGCTTTACGGAAAGGGCGGCGAGACCGTGCATTCCGAGGCGGCGGGCAGCGACATTGCCGGTTCGACCAACGATTTCGCCACCTATTCAGTCATGTTCCCCGTCGCAGACAACACGGCCACCATCGGCATTCTCTCGAACTACAGCTTCTATCAGCTGAAGAACCTCATCCTGGAGTTCGTGACGGAGTCGGCTGTGGCCACGGGCGACATCAATCGTGATGGCAACATATCGATTGCCGACGTAACGGCGCTTGTGAACATCATCCTCGGAAAGGACAATGACGGCTCTCAGTACGACCACGCAGCCGCAGATGTGAACAAGGACGGCAGCGTCACGATAGCCGATGTGACCGCCCTCGTCAACCAGATTCTTGGAAAGTAGGGGAGCGGATGTTCAAGCTCTGAAAAGTTCTTCATGGGAACGCCCTATTTCCGCTTTCGTCAGTTCGTGGTATGGCACGACCGATGCGCCCACCGAGTAGGCACCGACGGTGTCCTGCTCGGTGCTTGGGCTTCCTTGGATGGGCATCGGCGCATATTGGACATTGGCACAGGGTCGGGACTTATTGCCCTGATGGCGGCACAACGTAATGAGCAGGCCCGCGTGGTGGCACTGGAGATTGACGAAGCCGCAGCGGGGCAGGCACGGGAAAACGTGGCGCATAGTCCGTTTGCCAGGCGAATCAAGGTCGTGCAGGCCGACGTGCGCGACTTTGTGCCGACGGCTTCCGAAGCGTTCGGAAACGCAGGGGCGCCCGTTGCGGAGAATGCCTTTGATTGCATTCTGTGCAATCCCCCCTTCTTCACCGAAGACACATTGCCCGACAATTCGTCGCGGGCGTTGGCGCGCAATGCCGCGATGCTCAGTTTCGACGAACTGTTGCAGGCCGTCCGACGTCTGTTGAGTGCGGATGGGGAGTTTCATGTGATACTGCCCGTTGCAGAGGCAAAGCCGTTTGTAGACAAGGCTTTATTGCTCGGTTTCTGTGTCACCCGTCAATGTCTGGTTCGCACGGTCGTGAGCAAGCCGCCCCGCCGTTCCCTCCTTTCCTTCTCTCGGTCGGGGGGCATAAACTATGCCGCAAGCGAACTCGTGCTCCAGAATCCCGATGGTTCCCGAAGTGCTGATTATTCCGATCTTACGAAAAATTTCTATTTGTAATAAAAGTAGAGGTAGCCTCTTGGATAAGAAACTACAAATTCTTACCTTTGTGGTCTGAAATGGAAAATCTATATTTTGCCTTTTGTCAGGGTGATGTACTGCTCATGAAGAGTGGGCAGAGCATGACGATACCCGCTGGCGAGGAGCCGCCCGTGGCTTTTCAGCCGTGGGAGCATGTGACGGACATCTCCTGGGCGGAACAGCGTATGCCTTGCCGCATCTATCGTCTCGACCGTCCTGTTACGGGGCGCGGCGACTTGCAGATGGTGGGCCTTCGGAAGTCCTACGAGCTTTTGTCGCCCGAAATGTATCGGCTGGCCGGAAAGTGTGCCGAACTGCTCTATTGGGACCAGAACTCGAAGTACTGCGGTTGCTGTGGTGCCCCGATGCGCTGGGACACAGAAATCTCGAAACGTTGCACCGAATGCGGCAAGGAACTGTGGCCCCAACTGGCCACTGCCATCATCGTGAGGGTGACACGTGGCGAGGAGGTCCTCCTTGTACGTGCCCACAACTTCCGTGGCGAATACTACGGTTTGGTGGCAGGATTCGTGGAGACGGGAGAGACGCTGGAGGACTGTGTGCGTCGCGAGGTGTGGGAGGAAACCCACTTGCGCATCAAGAACATCCGCTACTTTGCCTCCCAACCGTGGCCCTATCCCGCAGGGCTGATGGTGGGCTTCACGGCGGAGTACGAGAGTGGTGAACTGCAATTGCAACGCTCCGAGCTGGCTGGTGGAGGATGGTTCCGCCGGGGCAGTCTGCCTGCAATCCCAGGGCCTGTGTCGCTTGCCCGGCAGTTGATAGACGACTGGATGAAGAATACTTAATCACACGAATAAGGGGAATGAAAGAGTTATTGTTGGCGGCCGTGTGGCTGATGATGGGAATGACAATGAATGCAAAGACAAGAGAGATACATTTGAAGTGGATTCACACGAGTGATGTTCATGGTTCGCTATTCAGTTACGACTATCTTCGGAAGAAGGTGGTGAGCGGCGGTCTTTCGGCCATTTATGGCTACACCCTGGAACTGCGGCAGCAGTATGGTGATCGGCTCATCCTGACCGATGGAGGCGATTGTCTGCAAGGTCAGCCCACGGCCTATTACTATAATTTTGTAGATACTGTTTCGTCCCATCTCGTGGCCGATGCCATGAACATGGTGGGCTACGATTGTGGAGCCATGGGCAACCACGACATAGAGACGGGGCACGCTGTCTACGACCGTTGGGTCAAGGAATGTAAGTTCCCCGTCTTGGGTGCCAATGTCATTGACATCCGAAGGGATGAACCCTATCTTCAGCCATACCTTATATTATATAAGGACGGTGTGAAGATAGCCATCCTCGGTATGCTCACTCCGGGCATCCCCAATTGGCTGCCAGAACAACTTTGGGCAGGACTTCGTATCGACGACATTGTGGAGTCTGCACGTCAATGGGTTCGGGTCATTCAGGAGCGTGAGCATCCCGACCTCATGGTGGGACTGTTCCATAGCGGCTACTCTGGTGGCATCATCAATGTGGCAGAGGATGGCGAGTCGCTGATCTACGAAAACGCTGTGAAATTGGTGGCAGAGCAGGTGCCAGGCTTCGACCTCATCTGCTACGGCCACGACCATCAGCCAGCTGTCTATAACCTTAAGAATACGTTGGGACAGCCAGTCGTGGCTGTCGGGCCGACGAGCCAGGGCAAGCGCGTAGCCGAGATTGACATTTTCCTGACGATGGAGGAAGGCCGGGTCATTGGGAAAAAGATTGAGGCAAAGACCCCACTGGTTGAAGACAATTCCTACGTTCGGCATTTTGAATCCGCCTTTGCCCGGCAACGACAGACGCTGAAGGACTGGGTGGACCAACCCATCGGCACTCTCACCAGTTCACTCTACGAGCGCGATGCCTTCTTCGGTCCCTCGGAATTTGTCGACCTCATCCATCAGATGCAACTCGACCTCACGGGAGCCGACGTGTCGTTTGCTGCCCCCCTTTCGTTCGACGCTCGCCTGCAGGCTGGCACGATTCGGGTCAGCGACATGTTTGCCCTTTACAAATACGAAAATTTTCTCTATACCATGCGTCTGACAGGACGCGAGATAAAGGGCTTTCTGGAGATGTCCTACGCATTGTGGACCAACCAAATGAAGGGCCCCGACGACCACATCATGCTTCTGGACAGCATCCTTGACAACGGGCGGCGACAGGGACTGAAGAACCTCAGTTACAACATGGATTCGGCGGCGGGCATCCTTTATACCGTCGACGTGTCGAAGCCCGAAGGGCAGCGCATCGTCATTGAATCGTTGGCCGATGGCACTCCCTTCGACCTCGACCGTGAATACAAGGTAGCCGTCAACAGCTATCGCGGTAACGGCGGCGGTGAACTCCTCACGCGCGGCGCGGGCATTCCCCAGCGCGAACTGAAGAACCGCATTCTGACCAGCACCGAACAAGACCTCCGCTTCTACCTGATGCAGCGCATCATAGAGCAAAAGACCATCACGCCCGCGAAACTCAACCATTGGCGTTTCGTGCCCGATGAGTGGGCCCCAGCCGCACTTGAGCGTGACCGCAAGATACTCTTCCCCAACAGCCGTTGGCAATGAGGGAGCAGAGGTGCTCAAATTTCAAGATATATAACATCAAGGTACAATCAAAGCAGAAAGATATGAGAAACCATTCATGGGCATTGCTGTTATCCCTTTGCTCGCTCGGAGCAGAAGCACAGCTGACAGCCGTCAGTTTCCGGTCAACCGATGGAAACTACTGGCAAATGGAACGTGTTGCAACCGCCGACCATGTGACGGGGCAGGCGCAGGTCGTAGTCCGCAGCGAACAGCGTCGACAGACATTTAAGGGCTGGGGCACCTGTTTCAACGAACTGGATTATGATGCCTACGCCCGTTTGTCTGTGAACGAGAAAAAGCTTTTCGTGAAGCGCGTCTTCAATCCTAATGGTGACCTTCGTCTCTCCGTGGGGCGTATACCTGTAGGAGCCAGTGACTATGCCCGTAGCTGGTATTCCTGCGACGAGACGGAAGGGAATGTCGAGGACTTCGACATGCAGCATTTCACCATCGCCCGCGATCGTCAGGCCATCATCCCAAGCATCCGTTTGGCTTTGGCCGAGAATCCAGAGATGACCTTCTGGGCATCGCCCTGGAGTCCGCCACAGTGGATGAAGACCAACAAACATTATGCCCAGCGGCGCACGAGCACCAACGGATGCCCCTTCGACGTTCCGCCTTACTTCAACGACCAGTTTGTGGACGATGCCCGTTACTACAATGCCTATTGCCTCTACTTCGACAAGTTCATCCAGGCCTATCGCGACGAAGGTATCGACATCACCGCACTGGCTTACCAGAACGAGGCCTATTCCAACACTCCCTATCCCGGTTGCTCATGGAAGGCGACGACCACCGGCAAGTTCCTGGCCGAATATCTCGGCCCCTATATGGCTGTCCACCAGCCGACGGTGGACCTTATCATCGGCACCATGAACACCGGCAGTCTTGATGTCTATGAGCAGATACTCTCTACGCCTGGCATCGGACGCTATTGCCACAAGATTGGCTTCCAGTGGGAGGGAGGCCGTCAGTTGGCGGAAATCGGTGCACGCCATGCCGACTACGAATTGGTGCAGACGGAGAGCGAATGCGGCAGTGGTACGTTCGACTGGGCCGCCGCCGCCCACACCTTCCAACTTTGCAATCACTATCTGGCAGGGGGTGTCACCACCTACACTTATTGGAACGCCATACTCACCGATAAGGGACTCAGCACGTGGGGCTGGCAGCAGAACTCTCTTGTGCAGGTCAACAGCGCGACCAATCAGCCACGCTATACGGCTGAATACTACGCCTATAAACACTACACCCACTTCATTCCCGCAGGTTCTGCCATACTCTATACCGATGAGACCAACCTCGTCGTGGCCGCACGCCGTCCTGACGGAGCCCTCGTCCTGGTGATGGGGAACGATTCTGGGCAGGGAAAGACGACGACCGTCGATGTCGACGGAACGGCCTTCACGGCTCAACTGCCAGCCCATAGCTTCACCACCTACCTGTTGGGAACAGACGAAACCCTGCAGCAGACCATGCGCTCCGAGGCGCAGGGGCTGCTCGACATAGAGAAGGCCTCTCTCACCACGGAGCAGCAGGAGAGACTCTCCACCGCACTTTCCGAGGGAGGCACCGCCCAACTCGTCGATGCCGTCTTGAGCGTCGAGGGAAAGACAGCCTCCGCACACAGCGAACTGCTCAATCCCAGTTTCACCAGCGGAATTGACTATTGGACACTGGATAATGTGATGAACGGGGGAGATGTGCGTGCCGCCAGCATTCAGGGGCGACAGTGCCTCAACAACTGGTCGGGCAACTTCACTTCGATGAATGTCTATCAGGAACTCAGGGGCCTTCAGCCTGGCGTCTACATTGCCACCTGTCTCAGTCTCTGTGGCGAGGGGCAAATCACCGACCAGCACCTCTATCTGGAGACCGAAGCCAGTGTCGCAACCTCTCCCGTGAAGACCGTTGCCAAGTGGGCGGCTGATGGTTGGGAGCGACAGACCACGGCCAAGCTGCTCGTTCGCGAAGGGGAGACCCTGCGTGTGGGGTACGCCTCCACCAGTGGAGGGGGCAGCAATGGCTGGTTCTGTGTCACGGACTTTGTGCTGACACGTCTGGGTGAGAGCGACGACGAAGCCCTGCACGACAATCGTTCCGATGCAGACCAGGCCCTCACCGCAGCCCTCGAGGCCTATCGGAAGCTGGCTGCAGAAGCCCAGACGATGGCTGCTGACGAAACTTATGCCGAAGCCTACCGCGCTCACCTTTCCAGTTTGCTTGCCTCGCAGGCAGAGGAACTGGAGATTCTCACAGAGGCATCGTTGGTCGACAATCTGACTCGCGCCCTCGCTGCGGCCATGGCGGAACTGCGATGCCATGTGCGTGAACTGGGCGAGGGGGCAGACCTGAGTTTCCTGATTCAGAACCCAGGGGCTGAAAACGGTGGTGCGGGGTGGCAACTGAGCCTGACCAACGGCGATGCCGTCATCAAGAGCGGCAAGGGACTGCAAGGCCCCTCCGACCCTTATTTCGACAGTTACAACGCAACCGCCGGCGAACTCTGGTACACCGGCCGCCAGACCCTGACGGGGCTGCCCAACGGCATCTACAAACTCGTCTGCAAGGCTTGTAGCGACGGCCGGGGGGCCTACCTGTTTGCCCAGAGCAGCGGAGAGATGTGGAAGGCTGAGGCCACAAAGACAACTCGTACTGACCGCACGGGATGGACCGATTGTCAGCTGACCGACATTTATGTGAAGGACGGCTGCCTGACCATCGGGTTCTCCAACGATATGTACCTTACGGCTGCCGAGCGCTTCACGGGCACCTGGATGTCGTTTGACTCGTTCCGTCTCATCCTCGTATCCTATGTCACGGTGGGCGTAGTCCCCCTCCCAGACCCGGCCTCTCGCGGAGAGTCGGCCGACGCCTGTTTCGACCTCAGCGGGCGACCTGTCTCACAGCCCCGGCATGGAGTCTACGTGAAGAACCGTCGCAAGATGTTCGTCAGATGAAGATAGCCTGATGGAAAGAAGAAGATTTGAGCAAGAGCTTGGGCGGCGTGCCAAGGAAATCGAAGCCATACGCCGTGCTGCGCACGAATTGCATGAACGTGTCAACCAAACCTATGACAAGGTTCACCCCTACGGTTTTCACCTCGATATGGTGGCCGATGGGGTGAGGCGCTTTGGCCATACCGTGTGTGAGAATGAGGAAGATGTGCTCCCTCTGATGTTCGGTGCCTACTATCATGACAGCATTGAGGATGCCCGCCAGACCTACAACGATGTCCGTAGGGAGGCACTTCGCCACATGAACGAGGAGCAAGCCGTCCTGGCCACTGAGATTGTCTATGCCCTGACCAACGAAAAGGGGCGTACACGCAGTGAGCGGGCAGGGGAGCGATACTATCAAGGCATCCGCGAGACCCCATACGCCCCTCTTGTGAAGTTAGCCGACCGGTTAGCCAATGCCACCTATTCTTTCCGTGGAACCAACGAGGCAAACAATCGCATGAGGGAGGTCTATGTCCGAGAGATGCCTCACTTCTTGGCTGCCATTTCCGCCCAGACTGACGACCCCCGTCTCTTTCTCCCTGCGGATATGCTGGCCGAAGTCCGTTTGCTGGTGAAGGCATAAAAAAAACGCCAAGCGTCTCGCGACGACGGGCGTTAAACATGAAAACAATCTTTATTAACCTTAAAAACTAACTAACAATCTTTTCACTGCAAAGGTACGGGCTTTCGCAGACATGACAAAGAAAGCGCATTCTTTTTTCAGAGAATGCGCTTTTTTCTTGACTTATGTCAACTTTGGGACGGTCCCAAGGTCGTCTCAAGGGACATTATGAGCGGGAACGGCGTTAGTAGGCACTCTGAAATTCATCCAAGAAACGGACGTCGTTTTCAGAGAACATGCGCAGGTCTTTCACCTGATACTTCAGGTTTGCGATGCGCTCAATGCCCATGCCGAAGGCATATCCGGTGTAGACGCGGCTGTCGATGCCGTTGGCCTCAAGCACGGCAGGGTCAACCATACCGCAGCCCAGGATTTCCAACCATCCCGAACCCTTGCACATCGAACAGCCCTTGCCGCCGCAGATGGTGCAACTGACGTCCATTTCGGCCGACGGCTCGGTGAAGGGGAAGTAAGAGGGACGCAGGCGAATCTTCGTGTCCGTTCCGAACATTTCCTGGGCGAAGAGCAGCAACACCTGCTTCAGGTCGGCAAACGAGACGTTCTTGTCGACATAGAGCCCTTCCACCTGGTGGAAGAAGCAGTGGGCACGGGCCGAAATGGCCTCATTGCGATAGACACGGCCCGGGCAGATGACGCGTATGGGGGGCTGCTGACGCTCCATGACGCGTGCCTGCACGCTGCTGGTGTGTGAGCGCAGAATGATGTCGGGGTGTGCCTCCACGAAGAAGGTGTCCTGCATGTCTCGTGCCGGATGGTCGTCGGCGAAGTTCATGGAACTGTACACGTGCCAGTCGTCCTCCACTTCGGGACCTTCGGCCAGCGTGAATCCGAGGCGGGAGAAAATGTCCACAATCTCGTTCTTCACGATGGTCAGCGGGTGGCGGCTACCGAGACGGACGGGGTAGGGGGTGCGTGTCAGGTCCAGGTCGTTTCCTGCCACCTGTTCCACCTGTACGGCATCGCGCAAGGCATTGATGCGCTCCAGGGCCATGTTCTTCAGCTCGTTGATGCGCATTCCGACCTCCTTCTTCATTTCGGCAGGCACGTTGCGGAAGTCCGCCATCAGGGCGTTGACCTCGCCTTTCTTACTCAGGTATTTGATGCGCAGAGCCTCCACTTCCTCGGCACTGTTGGCATGTAGTCCCCGTACTTCTTCTATCAGACTTTGAATCTTTTCAATCATGTTTCTCGCAATTTTCCTGCAAAGGTAAGAAATAATTCACAAATCTTCTAAGAGGAACGCGAAAAAAGTTCGGTCATAAGGCGTATAATTCATAATTAATGTGTAATTTTGTGCCGCTTTTCAGAAAGCGTATTAGTAATGAGAGGTAATAAAGTGTGGGCTTTTGCCCTATGTAGCACGTTGCTACTCGTCGTCTCCTGCCGTCAGGCGCGCACGGAAGGCAATGCGGTGGCGGACGGCACTCAGGAGCCGGCGGACACGCTGGAGTCCGATTCCGTTCTATTCTTTCAGGACGAAGACGAGGGACTTTCGTTGGAGAACCATGCGACAGAGGTCTTCGGCGACTTCATCTTTGCCTTCACCCACAACACCCGCTTCCAGGCCGAGCGCATACGTTTCCCCCTGCCCGTGACCAATACCGAGGGAGAGGAAAGTGTGATACGCAGCGGACGCCAGTTTCGGAGTGAGTTCCGCCTTCCCGGCAACGACTACTACACCCTGTTGCTGGGCGACATAAACCAGATGTCGGTCTTCCAGAACGACACGGCCCTTTCGGAGGTCTCCTTCCAGTGCGTCAACCTTCAGAAACTTTCGATGGTGAACTACGACTTCCGTCGCACCGACGGGCGCTGGTATCTGACCCACCGTCACCACGGCCCCCTGTCGGCCGAACAGATGGACTTCTTCCACTTCTATCAGCGTTTCGTCACGGACACCCTTTTCCAGGAAGAAAGCCTTGCCCCGCAACTCTCCATCACCATCCCCGAGGACGAGGAAGACGAACAGGACGAGGAGGAGGTGGAGGGGACCATCGACCGCAGCCAGTGGCCCGTCTTCCGTCCCGAAATGCCTCGCGACGAATTCGTCAACATCTATTTCGGACAAACCTATCCCGACCCCCACACTGTCCATCTCCTCCAGTGTGGCATCTCAAACGGCCTGCTCGACGTCTTCACCTTCCGCAGGGAGGAGGGCCGCTGGCGACTGACCTCGTATGAAAACTGAGTTTTATGAAGACTGAAGAAAACTATTCATTGCTTGCGCACAACACGTTCGGGATAGAGGCCCGCTGCCGCCTGTTTGCAGAATACGAGACACCCGACGAACTGGCCGCGTTCCTGCGGCAGGAGTCCGACCCCTCGCTCCTTGCCCCTCGCTCCTTGCCCCTTGCTCCTTGCCCCTTGCCCCTTACTCATTCTCCCGTGCTCCACATCGGGGGAGGCAGTAACCTGCTGCTGCTCGGAGACTACGACGGACTGGTGCTCCACTCCGCCATTCGGAGCATAGAGGAACTTCCGGCGGAGGACGACGGGACGGTGATGCTCCGCGTCGGGGCTGGCGTGGTGTGGGACGACCTCGTCACCTACACATTGGAGCACGGTTGGTATGGTCTGGAGAACCTGTCGCTCATTCCGGGCGAGGTTGGGGCATCGGCGGTGCAGAACATCGGGGCTTACGGCGCAGAGGCCAAGGACTTCATTGTCGCCGTGGAGTGCATGAACCTGCAGACCCAGGAACGCCGTGTGTTTACGAACGCCGACTGCCAATATGCTTATCGCCAGAGCCTGTTCAAGACGCCCGAGGAGCGTGGCCGCTGGGCCGTGCTCTACGTCACTTACCGCCTTTCCCGCACGTTCACGCCCCGGCTCGACTATGGTGGCATCCGTGCGGAACTGGAACGGCAGGGGATAAGTCCCGACGGACTGACGGCCTTGCAGTTGCGCAATGCCATCGTCGCCATCCGCCGTGCCAAACTGCCCGACCCCAAGGTGGAGGGCAATGCCGGAAGTTTCTTCATGAACCCCGTAGTGCCGAGGGAGGTGTATGAGGCGCTTGCCCTTCGCTATCCGGACATGCCGCACTACGACGTGGGCCTGCACGAGGTGAAAATCCCCGCCGGATGGCTCATAGAGCAGTGCGGCTGGAAGGGGCGTTCGCTGGGCCCTGCAGGGGTACACGCCCGACAGGCACTCGTCCTCGTGAATCGCGGAGGGGCCACGGGGCAGGATATCGTGAATCTGTGCGATGCCATTTGTCGCGACGTTCGCGAACAGTTCGGCATCCAGCTTTGTCCCGAGGCAAACTTTGTAGGGGGCAAGGGGTAAGGTGTAAGGAGCAAGAGGTAAGAGGTAAGAGGTAAGAGGTAAGAGGCTTCCTATCTTTTACTCTTTTTTAGCACGAAGGAGGGGTTTACTCGCAGATAGACACCGAAGCCGAAACAGGTGGCGTTGACGTTGGAGGAGTGGGAACTGTAGAGGTCGAGTTGGGCACCGAGACGGTAGGCGGGGCTGAAGACGTAGGTGTAACTGGCGGTTGCATAGAGGGTGTGCATCCCGTTGAATGTAAGGCCGCTATACCTCGTGCTGAGCGTCCCAAAGAAGGGAGACCCATAAAGATTGGCGTACTGGCGGGGGATTCCTACATACCCCATTTCGAGACCAAGGCGTTGCCACAGCGTGGCACTTACGGCACCGTGGATGGCGAAGCCTGTGTCGAAGGGCCATAGCGTGCCGTGTTGCTGATAGGAGCCTAGGGCGTTGACCTCGGCACGGAGTGCGGTCAGCGTACTGTGCTTACGGCTTGAGGCGTTCGCTTCAAGGGAAGAGGGGGCAGGACGATAGGTCATTCGCAGTCCGACGGAAGCGTTGCAGACCGTCTGCACGCCCATGGAGGTAGTGTCCTGTTCGCCGCCTCGGTGTTGGAGGATGACTTGAATCGGGGTTTCCCATTGAAGGGACTTTGTCTTGTCGCGGTTCCAAAGGAGCGTGGAATTTACGCCCACCGTGAAGGCTTCCTGATGGGAGTCCATTTCGAAAATGTAGCTTTGCCAGTTAATCCACGTATCGAGGTGGACGCGCGGGCGGTCGAGCAGGAGCTGGAATCCCATTTCGGGGTCGGTGGACAGGTTTTGTTCGGGATTGAAGAGCGGGAAGATGAGGCGGTGGTTCTGTGCCCCGTAGAGGTTGCCGAGCACGAGCGTGAGGTGCTTGAAGTCGGCTTGTGCCCGGAAGTAGGGCAGTGCATGGACACCGTGGCTGTGCTGGTTGCCTTTCCACCGGACGATGTCGTGGTAGGCGTAATTGGGATAGCGGTTGGCGCCGTTGTAGAACATCAGGTGGGCACCGGCCTCGATGTGGAGTTGCCTCAGGGGTGAGATGGTCAGTTTCGGCTGTAACCATGCCCCGGGCAGGGTATAGCCCTTCTGCAGTTTAGAGCTGAATTCGTTGTTCTGGAAGAATGCGAGAGCATCTATTTCAGCGTTCAGGGAACCGACTGCGGCCGTGTCGATGCGATAGTCGTCACGGCACAGCGTGTCCCACGTCTGAGCCTTTGACCCGTGGGGCAGTCCCGCAAGCAAAAGACCAATGAGCGGAAGGGCGGTGAGTCTCATTTCTTCAGCCCCTTATAGATAAGGTAGACGACCACGAATGCGCCTAACAGGAGCATGGCCACTTTCAGGTAGACGGAATACTGGGCCACGGTGGCATCCAGTTCTTCGTAGGGCACGACGCTGGCGAGATAGTAGCCGATGGCGGCCAATATGCTGTTCCAAAGTCCGGCTCCCATGGTCGTGTAGAGCAGGAAACGCCCCATGCTCATGCGGGAAAGCCCGGCCGGGATGGAAATCAGCTGGCGAACGGCGGGAACCAGTCGGCCCACGAAGGTCCCGATGGCTCCGTGGCGGTCGAAGTATTGCTCGGCCATTTCCACCTTCTCCTGGTCGATGAGGCATATATGTCCCAGGCGGCTGTTGGCAAACTTATAGACGATGGGGCGGCCCAGATAGAGCGCAAGAGCATAGTTGACAAGGGCGCCGATGAGGGCTCCGACGGTGGCACAGACCACCACGAGGAAGACGTTGAGACCATTGTCGCCGTGGGCGGCCAGATAGGCTGCTGGGGGAACCACGACCTCACTGGGGAAGGGGATGAAACTGCTCTCGATGGCCATCAGCAACGTGATGACCCAGTAGTTGAGGTGTTCGAGGCACCAGGCTATGAAGGGTAGAGATTGCATGGGTGTGTAGCTGTGAACTTTACGTTAAACGATGGATTCTGTGTGAAGCTTTAAATGAATTTCTTACGGAACATTCTCCGTGGAGTGACGCGCCACCGCAGCCAGGCCGCCGTGTCCCACAGGGGGACGAGGTGGAGCAACAGGGGCAAAAGGGGGAAGAACGACGCTTCGCCCATGGCCTTGGCCCCCTTGTTGAAGCAGACGGCGCGGAAGACCGCGTGGACGAGCCACAGGACGGCGGCCACGACGGACGCTTTGTAGTCGTGAAGCAGGAGCGCGTCGGTGAGCACCGTGCCTACGGTGGCGAGGGTGAACAGCCACGTCAGGCTGACGGACGTGAAGTATTGCAGGCGGTAGAATGCCCCGTGGGCGAAGTGGCGTCGCGTCTCCATGAAGAAGAGGCGTTCTTCTTTCCACCAGCGGGTGGAGCGTGGAGTGTCTTGCAGGACCACGGCATCGGGATGGAGGCACACGGCGGTGTTGGCGCGCGTGCTGTTGCGATTGACCATAATGTCCGTGGCACCCAGAAGGAGGGTGGAGTTGTCGGCAAACCCTTTATGGCGGAGGAACAGCGAACGTCGGTAGCAGAGGTTGCCCACGTCGGCGCGATAGGCCCGGTAGCGCTGGGCGTAAGGAAGGTGAAGCATCTGTTGCCACGTGCGGAAGAAGCGGCAGCGAAGTCCCTGCCATCCCTTGCCGCCGGTGAAGCGCGTGCGGCCAAGCACAATCTCGCGCTTGGGATTCTGGGCACACGTTTCGCCCAGTCTCCGCAGCCATGCCGGCGAAGCGGGGTGGCAGTCGGCCTGCGTCAGGACTATCCAGTCGTGGCAGGCCGACCGGATGCCCAGGGTCAGTGCCAGCTGTATGGGGCTGATGTTGCGGACGGTGTCGGGCAAGAGAGAGACGTGCAGGTGGGGGTATCGCCCTTGCATCGATTCCAGATAGTCGCGGGTCTCGTCCTTGCTGTTCATGTCTGCCACGATGAGTTCGTAGTTGCCCGGGTAATCCTGTTCGAGGAACAGAGGCAGATGGCGGCGCAGTTCGTCCACCTGGTCGTGGGTCGTGAGGACGATGCTCATGCCGGGAAGCGGTGTGTTGGGCTGCATTCCCCGTTCTTCGGCGTTCTTTATGAGTTTCTGCACCCGCCGATAGCGATAGGCTTGCAGCATGGCAAACAGCCAAAGGGGGAGGTAGACGGCTGACAGTATGTAGTAGATGGCAGGGATGTTCATAGTTGTTCTGTTAGATAGCCTTTCGGCAGTGGGCGGCAATTGTATTGCGAGGCCATGATTTCGCCGTAGGCTCCGCTGCTTCTCAGGGCCAAGAGGTCGCCCCGGCGGGTCTCGGCCATACGGTAGTCGCGGGCAAAGACGTCGCTGCTCTCGCAGATTGGCCCGACGACGTCATAGGTCGCCAGAGGCGACTGGCGCATGAGGTTCTCGATTTTGTGTTGGGCGTCGTAGAGTGCGGGGCGTATCAGGTCGGTCATGCCGGCGTCGGTGATTACGAATTGCCGGGCGTTGCCCTGCTTGACGTAGAGCACTTTGGTGACGAGTGTGCCGCACTGCCCCACGAGGGAGCGTCCCAGCTCGAAGTGAAGCTGCTGCCCCTTGTGCAGGCGCAGGTAACGCTTGAAGGTGTCGAAGTAGTCCTTGAAGTTCGGGATGGGGGAGAGGTCGGGGTGTTCGTAGTCGATGCCCAGGCCGCCTCCGACGTTGACGTGCGGAAAGCTGAAGCCGTAGCTTGCCAGGACCTCCTGCAACTCATTGATGCGCAGCGACAGGGTCGCAAAGTCTTCCATGTCGAGAATCTGGCTTCCGATGTGGAAGTGCAGGCCGATGCATTCGACGTTCGCCATCGTCCGGGCCAGACGGACCACGCCGACCATGTCTTCCATGGCGATGCCGAACTTGTTTTCCGCCCGTCCCGTGGTGATGTTTTCGTGGGTATGGGCTCCGACGTTCGGGTTGATGCGGAAGGCCACCCTGGCCGTCCGGCCCATCCGTTGGGCGATTTCCTGGATGACCTCCAGTTCGGGTATGCTCTCCACGTTGAAACAGAAGATGTCGGAACCGAGTGCCAGTTCTATCTCCCAGTCGCTTTTCCCGACGCCCGCGAAGACGATGCTCTCGGACGGGAAGCCCGCTGCGAGGGCAGCCCGGATTTCTCCGCCACTGACGCAGTCGGCACCCAGTCCGGCCTCTGCGATGCGGTGCATCACGCCCGGGTTGGTGCAGGCCTTCACGGCGTAGTGGATGTGCCAGTCGGGCATCAACAGGCTCTGCGCCGTCTGCAAGGTCTGGCCGAGCAGTGCCGTGTCGTAGTAGTAGAAGGGAGTCTGCAGCTCCCGGAAGCGGTCTATGGGAAATTCCATTGTTAGCGTTTTTTGAAGAGTGTGTCGCTCAGAGTCTGCAGGGTGCGCTTTTTGTCGTCGGCCTTCACCAGGAACGATATGTTGTAGTGACTGCCGCCGTAGCTGATCATCCGCACGGGGATGTCTTGCAGAGCCATGCAGGCCTGGGTCTCGAATCCTACGTTTCCGCTTGCCAGGTCGCCGACAACGCAGACGATGCACATGTTTTCGTCGACCTCCACCGTGCCGTATTTCTTCAGCTCGTTCACGATTTCTGTCAGCCGGGTACGGTTGTCGATGGTGACGCTTACGCCGACTTCGCTGGTGCATATCATGTCGATGCTGGTCTGGCACTGTTCGAATATCTCAAACACTTTGCGAAGGAAACCGTAGGCCAATAGCATCCGCGACGACTGAATCTGTATGCAGGTGATGTTGTCCTTGGCGGCGACGGCCTTGATGGTCCCGCGCTGCAGGTCGTTGTTGATGAGTGTGCCGGGGGCAGCCGGGTCCATGGTGTTGAGCAGTCGCACTGGCACTCCCGCGAACTTGGCCGGCTGAATGCAGGTCGGGTGCAGGATTTTTGCCCCGAAATAGGCCAGCTCGGCGGCCTCTTCAAAGTGGAGTTGCCGGACGGGTTCCGTGTGCTCCACCACGCGAGGGTCGTTGTTGTGCATGCCGTCGATGTCGGTCCATATCTGGATTTCCTCGGTCATCAGGGCGGCGCCGATGAGGCAGGCTGTGTAGTCGCTGCCGCCTCGTTGCAGGTTGTCCACCTCGCCCCGAGCGTTTCGGCAGATGAATCCCTGCGTGATGTAGATGTCGTAGTCGGGATTCTCGCGCAGACGTTTGACGGTGGCCTCGCGGATGAAGTTGAAGTCCGGCTCGCCGTTCTCGCCCGTCCTCACGAGGTCGAGCGCCGAGAGCAGCAGTGCGTGCTGCCCCTGTTCCTGCAGGTAGTTGGCCACCATCGTCGTGCTGATGATTTCCCCTTGGGCGAGAATCATCTTCTCTTCCGCCGTGCCGAAGTTCGTGAGGTCCTCGGTGAAGGAACGGAGATAGTCGAATTTCTCGTGCAGGAACTGCAGCATCTTCTCGCGGAAGGCGGGTGTGGCATAGAGTTCTTCGACGTGGTCCAGGTACTTCTGCTCCAGTTTGTTGATGACGTTGCTGGCTCCCTCGGTGTTCTTTCGGTAGAGGTAGTCGGCAATCTCCACCAGACTGTTGGTGGTGCCGCTCATGGCCGACAGCACGACGAAGGTCTGTTCGCCCGGAGCCGGCTGGAACAGCCGTGCCACCTCCTTCATTCGTTGGGGCGAACCTACGCTGGTGCCCCCGAACTTCATCACTTTCATGTGGTTACCGCTTTTCATGCTTCGCTCTTTTCTGGTTTGACTTCTATGGGTTCTTCCGCCGCGTCTTGGGCTTCGTCCTGCGGGGCGCGGGTCAGCAGGTCGGGGGCTTCGCTGCTCTCCACGACGACTTTCCCCTCGCGGCAACGCCAGACGATGCCCGGGAAACGGTGGGGCCAAAGTTCGTTGTGGGTGCTCATGACGATGGTCGTCCCCTGCTCCCGGATGCTGTTCAGCAGTTCCATGACCTTGGCGCCGTTGTCTGCGTCCAGGTTGGCCGTGGGTTCGTCGGCCAGGAGCAGCCGGGGCTTGTTCAGCAGGGCGCGGGCGATGCAGACGCGCTGCTGCTCGCCTCCCGAGAGTTCGTAGGGCATGTGGCGCGTCTTGTCGGGGAGCCCCACCTGCTCCAGCACTTCGATGATTCGGGCCTCCCTGTCGGTTTTCTTGCTCCACCCCGTCGCTCTCAGCACAAAGTTAAGGTTCGCGTCCACGGTGCGGTCGCGCAGGAGTTGGAAGTCCTGGAAGACGATGCCCAGTTGGCGGCGCAGTTTGGGCAGTTTGCGGGGCTTCATGCGGTTCATGTCGAAGTCCAGCACGGTGGCCTGCCCCTTTGCGATGCCCAGTTCGCCGTAGAGGCTCTTGAGCAGCGACGTCTTGCCGCTCCCGACTTCGCCCAGGATGTAGATGAACTCTGCCTCGTTGATTTCGAGGTTGATGTCCGTCAGCACGGGGCGCTCGTCCTGACAGAGTTCTACGTTCTCATATTTTGCTATCATAGTCAGTGTTTTTTCCAGTTTGGGTCGTGTCTTTCTCTGAGTTCCCGTGCCATGTCCTCGATGCGCAGTCCCTTGCTCGTGAGCAGGACGATGAGGTGGTAGAGCATGTCGGCTCCCTCGTAGATGAGGCGCTCGTCGGTGCCGTTCGTGGCCTCGATGACCATTTCCAGTGCCTCTTCTCCCACCTTCTGTGCCATGCGGTTCAGGCCGTCGCGGAACAGGCTGGTTGTGTAAGAGCCTTCGGGCATCTCGCGATGTCGCTCCTCGATGAAGTCGTTCAGTTCCGAAAGGAAGTGGAGCGGCGAGTCGGTTTCCGTCTTGCGGTTCACCTCTCCCCAGCACGTGTCGGCTCCCGTGTGGCAGACAGGCCCCTCGGGGCGCACTTTGATGAGCAGTGTGTCCTGGTCGCAGTCGTTCAGAATCTCTACGACGTGGAGCCAGTGGCCGCTCGTTTCTCCCTTGGTCCACAGGGTGTTGCGGCTCCGGCTCCAGAAGGTCACCTTGCCTGTATCCTGCGTCCGCCGGAAGGCTTCCTCGTTCATGAATCCGAGCATCAGCACCTTCTGCGTCTCGGCATCCTGAATGATGGCGGGCACCAGTCCGCCCATTTTGTTGAAGTCTATGGTCATAGTCTCACGTTTATGTGTTCGTCTCGCAGATATTGTTTCAGTTCGGGGATGCGGATTTCACCGAAGTGGAACACGCTTGCCGCCAGTGCCGCATCGGCGTGCCCCGTGGCGAAGACGTCGCGGAAGTCCTCTTTCCGTCCCGCTCCGCCGCTGGCTATGACGGGCACCGACAGCGTGTCGGCCAGCCGTCGCAGGGCTTCGTTGGCAAACCCCGCCTTCACTCCGTCGTGGTTCATCGACGTGAAGAGGATTTCGCCTGCGCCGCGCTCCTGTGCCTCGTGCGCCCACTCGAAGAGGTCCCTCCCCGTGGGGGTGCGGCCGCCGCTCAGGTAGCACCGCCACGTCCCGTCGGCCTCCTGCCGGGCATCGATGGCCACGACGCAGACCTGGCTTCCATAGTGGGCGGTCACCTCGTCAATCAGTTCGGGGCGGCGCAGGGCGGCACTGTTGATGCTCACCTTGTCGGCCCCGGCCGTGAGCAGGCGCTCGACGTCGGCCAGTGCGTTGATGCCTCCGCCTACGGTGAAGGGTATAGAGAGTTCTGTAGCAATGCGTTCCACGATGTTGGTGAAAGTTTTCCTTCCTTCGTGGCTTGCCGTGATGTCGAGGAATACCAACTCGTCGGCTCCCTGCTCGGAATAGGCGCGACCCAGTTCGACGGGGTCGCCCGCCAGCCGTAGGTTGACGAAGTTCGTGCCCTTGACGGTCTGTCCGTCCTTCACGTCGAGGCAGGGTATGATTCGTTTGGCTAACACGTTCTTGTCGTTTTCTTGTCAGTGGTTTCCGTCGGTCGGGTGTCGCGGCTTGCGACGCGCCGGGCCAGTTCCTTCATGTCGATTCGGCCTTCGTAGATGGCCTTTCCGAACACGACGGCGGGGATGCCGGCTGCCTCCAGTGCGTCGATGTCGGCCAGACTGCCTACGCCGCCGCTGGCGATGAGGTGGCAGCCGGGGTAGGCGGCCATGATTTCGCGGTAGAGGCTGACCGCAGGCCCTGAGAGCATTCCGTCGCGACTGATTTCGGTGCATAGCACGTTGCGGTTGCCGGCGCGGTCGAAGGTGGCCAGGAAGTCGGTCAGGGTCACGTCGCTGTCCTCCTTCCATCCGTGGATGCTGATGCGTCCGTTGCGCACGTCGGCCCCCAGTATGAGCCTGTCGGCCCCGTATCTTTCGAGCCATTCCACGTAGCGTTCGGGCTGTGTGGCGGCGATGCTTCCCACGGTCACCATGGCGGCCCCGGCGTCGAACGCCCGTTTCAGGTCGTCCTCCGTCTTGACTCCTCCGCCGAAGTCCACCGTGAGGCGCGTCTCGCGGCAGATGTTTGCCAGCGTGCGGTCGTTGACGACGTGGCGGCTCCGTGCGCCGTCCAGGTCGACGACATGCAGCCGTCGGAAGCCCATTGCCTCAAACTCCTTGGCGATTTCCGTAGGCTCGCCGTAGGTCTGGCGGGTGGCGTAGTCGCCCTGCCGCAGTCTGACGCACTGTCCCTCGATGATGTCTATGGCCGGAATGAGTTCGATCATCATGGCTGTTTTCGTTTCGTGGTGCCGGTGTTTCGTTATACAGTCTCGGGCATCTGCCCGTAGTCTTCGGCTCCGGGCTTGATGTCCAGGAAGTTTCGCAGTATCCTTTCGCCTACGCTTCCGCTCTTTTCGGGGTGGAACTGCGTGGCATAGAAGTTGTCGCGCTGCAGGGCGGCACTGAAGGGCACGATGTAGCGCGTCTCGGCCACCGTCCAGGGGCACGTCGGAACGTAGAAGCTGTGGACGAAATAGACGAAGTCGCCCTCCTCGATGCCCTGCATCAGGGGCGAGTGGGTCGCCGTCAGCGTGTTCCATCCCATGTGGGGCACCTTGTCCCCTTGCCGCTCGGGGCGGAACTTTCTCACCGTCACGTCGAAGACACCCAACCCCTCCGTGTCGCCTTCTTCCGAGTGGCGGCAGAGGAGTTGCTGCCCGATGCAGATGCCGAGCATAGGCTGCCGGAGCCGGCGTATCACCCCGTCGAGCCCCCTTTGCCGCAGTCGTTCCATGGCATGGCTGGCCTCCCCCTGTCCGGGGAAGACTACCTTGTCGGCCCGTCCGATGCGTTCAGGGTTGTCCGTCAGCACGGGGTTCACGCCCAGACGGCGCAGGGCGTGAATCACCGAGAACACATTCCCGGCTCCGTAGTCGATGACAGCGACCTCCATTTTCCCGTCGGTTCCTTACTTTTCCGTAGCGGCCTTGTCAGCCTTTTCCCAGTCGACGTTGATGCTGAACGGCGTGATGCTGCTCGGGTCGTTGATGAAGGAGTCGGTAATCTCCTTGTCCTGCCCCTGGAACATGGGGTTCTCGGCGCAGGCCTTCCAGTACTTCTTCATGATGTCCTTCTGGGCCGATTTGCTCTGTTTCTGTGCCTTGGCCAGTTCCGAGAAGTAGGAGGTGATGAAGTGGTTCAGGCTGTAGGCCTGCTGGTCGAGCAGGTCGGAGGCCACACCGCCGCCGTTCTGCTTGATGGCTGTCGTGCAGAGATACTGCAAGGCCGTGTACTTGAACTGCGACACCGATATCAGGAACTGGTCGGCTTTGGGGTCTTCCAGTATGAGTTTGGCGTTACCCACTACTTGGTTGAACACCTCCTGCGCCTTGGTGCCGGGGTTGATGGACATCAGTCCAATCACTGCAAGCAAAAGAGTCTTTTTCATTATTCCAGTATTAATGTTTTGAATTGTTTAGTGCTTCTAACTATCTTTTGTTTAGTTCTTTATTCTTTCCTTATTCTTCAGCGCGAAGTCCTTCCACGAACGGTAGCCCGCCTGGCTCTGAGGCCGCGACGACTGCATGAAATGGCAGTAGGCTGCCGCCAGGGCATCCGTGGCGTCGAAGTGCTGTTTCATCTGTTCTTCGTCCAGGTGCAGTATGCGTTGCAGCATACCTGCCACCTGTTCCTTCGAGGCACCGCCGTTTCCCGTCAGGGCCATCTTGATTTTCATGGGCGCATACTCGTGGATGGGCACGTCGTGCCGGATGGCTGCCGCGATGGCCACGCCCTGGGCCCGCCCCAGTTTCAGCATCGACTGTACGTTCTTTCCGAAGAACGGGGCCTCGATGGCCAGCTCGTCGGGCAGGTACGACTCGATGATGCCCCCCACGCGTTCGTAGATGTGTCCCAGCTTCAGGTAGCCGTCGCCGAACTTCCGCAGGTCGATGACCCCCAGTGCCTCGGCCTGTGCCTTCTGGCCCACCACGCGGAGCACCCCGTATCCCATCAGGTTTGTGCCCGGGTCGATGCCTAATATAATCTTCTCAACGTTCAATGTTCAGTGTCCTAATGCTCTGTGTCTGACGTTCACTGCCCAATCACCTCTTCCATGATGGTGCTGAATCCCACGATGCGTTCGCCGAAGGTCTTCACCAGTTCCTGGTGCAGGGCCGCCCCCTGTTCCGTGTACCAGCGGTGGAGCGTTGCCGACGACTCGGTCTCGAACTGCAGCGAGAAGCACTCCGTCTCCTGGTCGTGATGCGAAAGTATGCGCAACATCCTCGGCTTTGCCAGCAGTCCGTGCCCGGCAATGCGTGGAATCATGCTCTCGTTTACCCAGATGACGAAGTTGCGCGCGTCGTCCGTGGGCATGGTGTATGTAGTGTTGTAGACAATCATCTCAGTCTGCCTTTATCTATTCGGGTGCGAATATACGAAAAAAAACTGGATTCTCCACGTTTCCCTTTCCTATTTATTGTTAAAAGGCTGAAATATCGTGGTTATAGCAAAAACTCAACATCGTTGGTCAGAGAGCATGTTACTCCCAGTCTCAGTTCGGGCGTGTTCCTCTCTCTTTTCGCAGGAGGCAGACACGCGTCAACGTAATAATCCCCTCAGAAGCACGGGGAATGAGGCCCTGCCTGATACGTTCATTGGCATTGAACGACACGTTCTTTTGCCCCGAACGATACGTCCTTTTGCCCTGAACGGCACGTTCATTTGCCCCGAACAACGTATTGACATGCTTGCAAGACGCGCGTCTTACACGTGCAAGACGCGCATCCGATTGATGTAAGACGCGCGTCTTATCGCAACAAGACGCGCGTCTTGTTTTACGAAGACGCGCGTAATAGACATGGAGAAATACGTAGATTGGGGCAATTCTTCGTAGGGATGGGGCCAAAATGTACCGATGTCCGGTCGCGAACCTCGGGGAGAAAGGGCGTGAGCGCCGGGGCGCGGGGCCCGAAAGGAAGCGGAGGGAGCGTGGAGGGGCCGGGGCGCAAATTCTTGCGCTCTGTTTGCGGCTGTATGGAGAAAAAAACGTATCTTTGTCGTGCGACACACGAATTTAACCGAAAGACTATGAAGAAACTGGCTTTCCTGCTGGCGCTCATGGGCCTGACGACGGCGCACGCGCAGCACAATATCGATTTCGACGACGACTGGACCCTCCAGCGTCGGGGCACGACCCAGCGCGTCAGGCTCCCCCGGGCGTGGAACGAGGACGACGCCTTCCGCGTGAACAATGCCGACCTGCCTACCGACACGGTGCGCTACGTGAAGCGTTTCCGGCTGCCCCGCTCGGCGCGCGGCAAGCGGGTCTTCGTGGAGTTCGAGGGGGCACGCCATGGCGCCCGCGTCTGGCTCAACGGACATTACCTGGGTCTGCATGAGGACGGCATCACGGCCTTCGGGTTCGACCTGACGCCTTACCTCGACCCGAAGGGCGAAAACCGCCTGGAAGTGCTCACGGACAACAGTTGGGACTACCGCGAGGAAGCGACGAAGCAGCGCTATCAGTGGAACAGCAAGAGTTTCAACGCCAATTACGGCGGACTGCCCAAGCACGTGAGGCTCCACGTCCTCGGCGATGTCTACCAGACCCTGCCCTTACTTTCCAGCCTGGGCACGACGGGAGTCTACGTCTATGCCACCGACCACGACATCCAGGGGCGCAGGGCTACGGTCCATGCCGAGTCGGAGGTGCGCAACGAACGCGACCGCGACGTGACCCTTTCGCTGGCGGTCACGGTCACCGATGCCGAGGGGCGCGAGGTGGCACGCTTCCAGGGCGAGCCGCAGACCGTGGCGGCCCGGACGACGGCTACGCTCAAGGCCGACAGCCGGCTCGCGGGGCTTCACTTCTGGTCGTGGGGCTACGGCTACCTCTATGACGTGCGGACGCGCGTGGTCGAGGCGGGACGCGGCGCGGTGCTCGACGAAGTGGTGACGCGCACGGGCTTTCGCAAGACGGAGTTCGGCCAGGGAATGTTCCGGCTGAACGACCGCGTCCTGATGGTGCACGGCTATGCCCAGCGCACGAGCAACGAGTGGCCCGCCGTGGGAATGAGTGTGCCCGAGTGGATGAGCGACTATTCCAACGGCCTGATGGTCGAGAGCGGCGGCAACCTGGTCCGCTGGATGCACATCATGCCTTGGCGGCAAGACGTCGAGTCCTGCGACCGGGTCGGACTGCTTCAGGCCATGCCTGCGGGCGACGCGGAGCAGGACGTCGAGGGACGTCGCTGGGAGCAGCGCGTGGCGGTGATGCGCAATGCCATCGTCTACAACCGCAACAACCCGAGCATCATCTTCTACGAATGCGGCAATAAGGGCATAAGCGAGGCCCACATGACCGAGATGAAGGCCCTGCGCGACCAGTTCGACCCCCACGGCGGACGCGCCATCGGCTCGCGCGAGATGCTGGGGAGCCAGACGGCGGAATACGGCGGCGAGATGCTCTACATCAACAAGAGCGCACGGAAGCCCGTGTGGGCCATGGAGTACTGCCGCGACGAGGGGCTGCGCCGCTACTGGGACGACTGGAGTTATCCCTACCACAAGCAGGGCGACGGACCGCTCTATCGGGGCGAACCCGCCACGGCCTACAACCAGAATCAGGACCAACTGGCCATCGAGCACATACGGCGTTGGTGGGACTACTGGCAGGTGCGCCCGGGGACGGGACGGCGCGTGAGCAGCGGCGGCGTGAAGATTGTCTTCTCGGACACCAACACACATTGCCGCGGCGAGTCGAACTATCGCACCAGCGGCGTGGTCGATGCCATGCGACTGCCCAAGGAGTCGTTCTACATCCACCAGGTGATGTGGGACGGATGGGTGGAACCCGAGCATCCTCGCGTCCACGTTTTCGGTCACAATAACTATCCCCAGGGCACCGTCAAGCCGCTCTACGTGGCGGCAAACACCGACAGCGTGGCCCTGTTCCTGAACGGACAGGTACTGCCTGCGCCGCGCCGCGACTATCAGTACCTCTTCACCCTGGACAGCGTGACGCTCGAACCCGGCACCATCGAGGCCGTGGGCTACAACGGGGGCCGTGAGGTCTGCCGCCACCGCGTGGAGACCGTCGGCGAGCCCTCGGCATTGCGCCTGACCCTGATTGGCGGCGACGAGCGGCTGATGTTGGTGGAGTTTGAGGTGGTCGACGCCGAGGGGCGCCGCTGTCCGTTGGACAACCGGGTGGTACACTTCACGGTGGACGGCCCCGGAGAATGGCGCGGCGGCATTGCCAAAGGCGAGGACAACTGCATCCTCTCGCGCGACCTGCCCGTGGAGTGCGGCGTCAACCGCGCCCTGATTCGCCCGACGGCGGACAAGGGCACCATACGCCTGACGGCCCGGGCCGAGGGACTCGGCGAGGTGACGATGAAGTTGCCCATCGAGAAGGCACGCCCGGCGACGTTCCGGCCCCTGCGAGGCGAAACACCCTCGACACCGTCGTACCGCGACGTGAAGTGGAGCGTGGACGTGGCCGACGTGACGGCCGGCTGCAATCAGGAGGCGGCCCGCAACGCCGTCGACGACAACGAGGAGACGGAATGGAAGAACGACGGACGGGCTCAGACGGCATGGGTGACCTATCGCTTCGGCAAGGCCGAGCGGATTGACGAGATAAGCATGAAACTTACGGGCTGGCGGCGCCGCAGCTACCCCTTGGAGGTGGTGGCCGCCGACGGGAGTGTGGTCTGGCAGGGCGAGACACCGATGTCGCTGGGCTACGTGACCCTGCCGCTGACGCTGGCGCGTCCGACCAAGACCCTCACCATCCGCCTGCGCGGAACCGCTACGGAGGGGGAGGCCTTCGGGCAGGTGCAGGAGCTGGTGCAACCCGTGGCCAACGAGCTTGACCTGTATCGGGCGAAGGACGGCGACCAGGTGCGCCACGAACTGCGCATCATCGAAACGGATTTCCTGAGATATTGACCGGCGGCGCGTTACGCGTCGCGGGCTATGGCGTGTGCCACGACGTAGCCCGTCGTCCAGGCGGCTTGCAGGTTGAAGCCGCCCGTGATGCCGTCGATGTCCAGTGCCTCGCCGGCCAGATGGATGCGGGGATGGTGCTTGAGGGCCAGCGTAGCCGAGTCCACTTCCCGAAGCGAAACGCCGCCGCAGGTGACGAACTCGCCCTTGTAGGCACAGCGTCCCGCCGTGGGGTATGTGTCGGCCGTGAGCACAGACAGCAGCCGGTTGGCCTCCTTTGCGTTCAGTGCGTCCCAACGTTGCGTGGGGGCAACGTGGGCTCGCGTGAGAAGATAGAGCCAATGGCGCGACGTGAGGTGCAGGGGATGGTGGTTGGCCGTGAGTTTCGTGCTTTGCCGGAAGGTGGTCAGCGTACGGCGCACCTCTTCTTCGTTCGCCCCTTGCATCCAGTTGACGAGGAGTGTCGCCCGGTAGTCCAGCCCGGCCAGGTGGCGGGCCGCGTAGGAAGACAGGCGGAGCATGGCGGGGCCGCTGAAACCGAAATGGGTCAGCAGGAGCGTGCCTTCGGCGCGGAACTTGGTGCCCGCCACGGCTATCTGGCACCGCTCGACGACGGTCCCCGTGAGGGCATGTAGCGATTCGTCGCCGGCGTTCATGGCAAAGAGGGAAGGCACGGGGGCGACGATGGCCGTGTCAGGCAGGAAGGCGAGGCCCGAGGGGCGGGGACTGCCGCCTGTGGCCACAAGGACGCGGTCGAACGTCTCGCACGTCGTTTCCGTCCTGACGAGGCAACTTGCGTTGCCGTTCTCCACGTTTGTGACCTTTGCATTCGTGCGCAGGTGGACATCGGCTTGGCGCATGGCCGTCAGCAGCGTGCCGACAATCTCCCGGGCATCCTGCGAGGCGGGGAAGACGCAGTCGTCGTCCTGCACGACCAGCCTGACACCCTGCTCCTCCCACCACCGAAAGGTCTCTTCGGGACCGAACTGCCGGAAGAGGCGTTGCATCAGGCGTGCGCCCCGGGGATAGGCCTGGGCGAGGTCCGTGACGTGGTCGAAGGTGTTGGTCAGGTTACAGCGTCCGCCACCCGTCAGGGCAAGCTTGACCATCGGACGGCGGGCGCGTTCGAAGATTGTCACATCGACCTCGGGACGCAACCGTTTCAGGACGACGGCACAAAAACATCCCGCGGCTCCGGCTCCGATGATGGCTACTCGCATGGTGGGTGGCAATGGGGGATTAAAGACTGGTGACGAACGCCTCGGCGGCGGCCAGGGTGTCGAGCTTGCCCACGTCCATCAGCCGCAGGCCGGGCTGCACGTGGCCCACGATGCGGTGGGAGGCGCAGAGGTTCAGGTAGAAGTCGATGACGGAAAACCGTGCGGGCCACGCGTCCATCAGGGGGAAGAGCGAGGTGGACATCTGGTGGATGCCGGCGAAGGCCAACGGATGGTAGTGCGAAGGGTCGAGATGGGGGTGGGGCGACTTCACTTCGCCCGTCTGCGTATTCGTCCATCCCACAAGCCGCATGTCGTCGTCGAAGAGCAGATAGCGGCTGGTCTTGCGTTCGCTCACGAGCAGCGTGACGTCGGAACCTTCGCCGCAAGCGAAGAAGCGCACGAGGTCGACGTTGCTCAGAATGTCTACGTTGTGGATGAGGAAGCGGTCGCAGTCCTCCAGCAGCGGCCGCGCATGTTTGATGCCGCCGCCCGTCTCTAAGAGTTCCTTGCGCTCATCGGAGAGGTGGATTACGGGGGAGGCCGGGTGGCTGTCGAGCGAGGTTACCCATTCCTCAATCATGTCGGCGAAGTGGTGAACGTTGATGACCATGTCGTCGAAGCCTGCGCGATGCAGCTTCTCTATCAGGATTCCCAGCAGGGGACGACCGCCCACGGGCACCAGTGCCTTGGGCATCCGGTCGGTCAGGGGCTTGAGTCGCGTGCCGAGCCCTGCGGCAAATATCATGGCTTTCATGGGCGAAGGGGTGGGAAGGTTTGACGAATGCCCTGCTCGCGATGGCAGAGCTCCACGCGGATGCCGTATTTCTGGTGGAGGTGTTCGGCCAGATGCTGGGCGGAATATACACTGCGATGCTGGCCGCCCGTGCAGCCGAATGAGAACATGAGGCTGGTGAATCCGCGCTCAATGTAGCGTTCGACGTGAGCGTCAGCCAGCCGATAGACGCTCTGGAGGAAGGTCAGTATCTCGCCGTCGTCCTCCAGAAAGCGGATGACCGCCTCGTCGAGTCCCGTCAGTTGCTTGTAGGGTTCGTACCGCCCAGGGTTGTGAGTCGACCGGCAGTCGAAGACGTAGCCGCCCCCGTTGCCGCTTTCGTCCTCGGGAATGCCCCGCTTGTAGGAGAAACTGAACACGCGGACGGTGAGGGGGGAGGGAGTGCCCTTTGGGTCCTTAATGTCCTTAGGGGCCTTAGGGGCTTTAAGGTCTTTAGGGTCTTTGAGGGGCTTGGTGGGGTGGTTGACAAGGGAATCCAGCACCTCTGCGAGGTGGGGGTAGGGAATCGGTGCTTCGGCCAGCAGGCTACGCACGTTGTCGAGGGCGGGAGGGATGCTGTCGATGAAGTGCTGCTTTCGTTCGAAACGGCCTCGGAAACCATAGGCTCCCAGCACTTGCAGCAGGCGGAAGAGCACGAAGAGTCGCAGCCGACGGCGGAAGGTCTGTTCGTCGACCTCGGTGAACGGACGCAAGGCATCCATGTATTCGGCCAGAAGTTCCTCGCGGAGTTCGGCCGGATAGCGGGCCGAAGCCTGCCAGAGGAAGGAGGCTACGTCGTAGTGGACGGGGCCTCGGCGGCCCCCCTGGAAGTCGATGAAGTGCGGATTGCCTCGGTCGTCGAGCATGACATTGCGCGCCTGGAAGTCGCGATAGAGGAAGCCCTTGGGCGTTGCCTCGGAGGTCAGGTCGTCGGCCATTTGCTGGAAGTCGGCTTCGAGTCGCATCTCGTGGAAGTCGATGTCCGTCGTCTTCAGGAAACAATACTTGAAGTAGTTGAGGTCGAACATGACATTCGTGCGGTCCATCTCGGCCTGTGGGTAGCATTGCGCGTAGTCCAGTCCCTCGTTGCCCCGCATCTGTATCTGGGGCAGAAGGCGGATGGTGCGCCGGAGCAACTCACGTTCCTCGTCGTTGTACTGCCCGCCCGCTTCACGTCCATGCTTCAGGGCATCGAAGAGGGAACGACTGCCCAGGTCGTCTTGCAGGTAGCGCATCTCGTCGTGGCTTGTGGCCAACACCTTAGGGACGGGCAACCCCTTGCCGGCGAAATGCCGCGCGAGGTAGAGAAAGGCGTGGTTCTCTTCCCGTGAAGTGCCTACCACACCGATGAGCGTGTGGCCGTCGCTTCCCGTGAGACGGTAGTACCGGCGATTGCTGCCACTGCCCGTGAGTGCCTCGCACCGGGCCGCTTCTTCGCGCGCGTATTCCTTATATAATAATAGCAGAGATTCCATGTCTATTCCCAGAAGACGAAGTAAACGGCCAGTATGAGGCAGAAGAAGGCCACGAGATGGTTCCAGTGCAACTGCTCACCGTGGAAGAAAAACGTTGCAAAGAGGGTGAAGACCGTCAGGGAGACGACCTCTTGGATGACCTTGAGCTGCATCAGTGAGAACGAACCGCCGTTGCCGACGAAACCATATCGGTTGGCAGGTACCTGGAAGGTGTATTCCGCCAAGGCCAGAAGCCAGCTCAGCAGGATGACGACGTAGAGCGGGGTGTTCTCAGCGAGCACCTTCATCTGTTGCAGTTTCAGATGGCCGTACCAGGCGAATGTCATGAAGACATTCGACACGACAAGCAGTATGATGGTATAAAAAGCGTTCATGACTGGCTGGCTGAAGGGGATTGGGGTTTATGTCCGCGATGTCTGTTTCTCGTTTTCTTTTTCTTGCCTTCGGCTTGCGGGGTGCCGGAGGTCGGCTGGGCTTTGGGGGCGTCTCCGCCGTTTCCGCGCTTCCCATGTCCGCCTCGTCCGCGTCCGCCTTTGCGACTGCCGCCGCCACCGCTGTGGCGGCCCTTGCCCTTGCCACGGCCTCCGCCCGTGCGATACTCGGGGCCGGGGCCCAGTTCCTCGGGAATGGGGTTCTTGTCGATGGTCTTTTCCAGGAAACGTTCGATGTCGCGGAAGAGCGGTTGGTCCTTTTCGCTCACCAACGTGACGGCGGCTCCCTCAGCACCGGCACGGGCCGTGCGCCCGATGCGGTGGACGTAGTCCTCGCAGTCGTGTGGCACGTCGTAGTTGAGCACCAGCTGAATGTCGTCGATGTCGATTCCGCGAGCCACGATGTCCGTGGCCACCAGCACGTTCACCTGCTGGCTCTTGAAGCGGTACATCACGTCGTCGCGCTCCGACTGCAACAGGTCGCTGTGCATGGCTCCGACGTTAAAGCCCTCGCGCCGGAGGGCGATGGCGAGGTCCTTCACTTTCAGTTTGGAACCTGCAAAGATGATGACGCGCTCGGGTGCCTTGGTCTTGAAGAGCGACTTTATGATGCCCAGTTTCTGCGTTTCGTGGCAGATGAAGGCACTCTGGTGGATGCCGTCGGCGGGTTTCGATACGGCAATCGACACTTCCACGGGGTCGTGGAGGATGGTCTTGGCCAGTTCCACAATCTTGTCTGGCATGGTGGCCGAGAACATGATGGTTTGTCGTTCCTTTGGCAACATGCGTTCTATCTGCATGATATCCTCCGAGAAGCCCATGTCGAGCATGCGGTCGGCCTCGTCGAGGATGAAGAAGGAGACACGCGAAAGGTCGATGTTGCCGAGTGCCATGTGGCTGATGAGCCGCCCCGGCGTGGCGATGATGATGCTTGCCCCGGTGTCGAAGCCGCGTTTCTCCTGTTCGTAGCGGATGCCGTCGTTGCCTCCGTAAACGGCCACGCTCGACACGTCGTCGAGGTAGTACGAGAAGCCCTGCATGGCTTGGTCGATTTGCTGGGCCAGTTCGCGGGTAGGGGCCATGATGATGCAGTTGATGGCATCCTTGGGGTAGTCGCCCTCTTCAAGCATCGAAAGCACGGGCAGCAGGTAAGCTGCTGTCTTTCCCGTGCCGGTCTGTGCGACGCCGATGAGGTCGCGTCCCTCCAGTATGGGTGGGATGGCGTGCTCCTGGATGGGAGTCGTCTCGGTGAAGTTCATATCGTCGAGCGCATCGAGTACGCCGTCACTAAGGTCTAAGTCGTAAAAATCCATCTATTTCAGTTTCAATTTATTCTAATCTCTAATCTCTAATCCTCTAATCTCTACTCCTCTAATCTCT
>JAFTEX010000050.1 GCA_017453445.1 Bacteroidaceae bacterium | reverse complement strand
CTTTTCTCTGTGACCTCTTGAGCGCGCTCTCTTTCTGAATCACGATGCAAGGACGGAGCAAGCCGAAGGCAGAGGGTGCATGCAATCCTTTGCTGAGGCGCAGCCCGTTCTCGCAGGATTCTTTCTGAATCACGATGCAAAGTTACGACATCCAGAAACGCGCTTGTCGCGATTTGTCGCGATTTGTCGCCATTGGTCGCAACTTGTCGCAACTTGTCGCGGTTTTTGCTCCGCACTATTTGCCGACAGCGTGCCTCTTGCCTCTCCTCCTCAGATGAGAATTATCCTCCTTCTCGAAGGGGAATCGTACCCCCCCGTGAGGGGGTATAGTAAGGCCCCTGCCGGAGGAATAGTAATCCCCCTTCCGAGGGTATAGTAATCCTCCGCGAGGGGGTATAGTAATCCCTCCTGGGGGGTACAAAAAAGCCTCCCCACGGAGACTTGTAATCGTCCGTGGGGAGGGTGGGTTATGTGCGGGGGCAATGTCTCTTACATGCTCTGCATATCTTTCTTTTCGATGGTTCCGTAGACACTTCCCTTCTTGTTGTTGAGGGCATTCTCTTTGTCCTTATCGTAGAAGTCGTATTGGAGTTCGTGGGTCGTTTGGGATTCATTGTCGGTGGCGACGTGGACCCCATCGTAGCCGTCTTTGTCATACCAGAAGGGGCAGACAGAGTAATAGAGTTTGTCATTTTCATTCTTTGGGTTCCAGTTTGTCAGGCAGTCGAAGATGAAGGTGTAGGTGCCAGAGCGAAGTTTGTTGACGTTCAGTGTCTTGGCCGACCCCTTGACAATTCTTCCCTTGGAGTTCCATAACTTGACGCTCAGTCCCCAAGCCTTCATGCGGCTGCCGCCGCCGACGATGACACTGGTGTAGAACGTGATGTGGCGTAGCTCGCCTCCTTCGCCTGTGCTGATGTAGTTTCCTTCTTCTTCAGCCGCGAAGTCGAAACTTGATTCGCCCCGTAGTTGCCCAGTATCCCAGGTGAAGATGTTGGCATCTCTGACATCTATCGGGTATTTCTTCTCGTTGAAGGGCATTTCCGTATTCATGTATTTTTGTATCTCACTGAAAGGTGCGTCTATGGCGAGCGATTTGTAGTAGTCTGTCCATGTCCAAAGGACGGGAACAAGATGGACCATTCCGTCGCCGTTCTTCAGATCCATATAGTCAGAGGGATTGCCTTCCCAGAGGAACGCGTATCTCTCTTTTTCCTTTGCGTAGCTATAGTTTCCGAATTTCATGTATTCCCTGGCGTCTTCGCTGTAGGGCTGCATGTACTCCCATTTGGTCTTGCTGGATACGGGACCGAAGTAAATCTTCATTCCGGGGCGACCGCTGTTGGTACTGATAAAGGCATTGCCCAGTCCCATGTCCTTGAAACTATAATACCCATATATCTTCATTTTCTCATCGGCACCGTAGGAAGTCAAGACTTCGTTGCCCGAGACGTAGTCAAAGACAGGATTAATCCTACCCGTGAGACTGAAAATATTCTTATTTAAGAACTTCGCAACTTGTTTGTTCCATAGTGTAATACCGAACGGTGCCACTGCCGCCTGAATGTCGCCATAGATGTCGACGCTTGCATTGAAGGTGCCGGTGATGCTTCCCCAGGGATAGAAGTTGGTGGCTCCATAAGCTTCGGAGGGATGGGTGGATAGTTCTATACTTCCTTTGGCCTCGGCAAAGGCATCGACGTTGAGTCCGATACTGGTGGAGAAGGTGCCGGCAAATTCTATTCCGACCGAGGCACGATAGCTGGCTCCAATCTTTAACGACCCGTTGAGGGCTGCCTTCCATGTACGATGCCCTTCCTTTTCCACTGTTTCGTTTTTCCATTCGTGCAGCAGCTTTCCATTCCTTATTTCGTGACCAGCACGCGTCTTTTTGCTAGCGAAGGTACAGGAAGCGCATACAGAACCCGTAAAGTCGATTGTGGGGGTCACCTCAGAGCCGATGATAAGGGCGCAAGGGAAGGAGACGGGGAGTATGATGCGAATCGTAAGATTGTTCCATTTCTGTTTGCGCCCGGTAATGTTTTCCAGTTTCTGGCCGAGTTTCCCTTGTTCTTTTATCTGCTCCATGAATTTCTTGCCGGGCACTCCGATGACGCGATCCTTGTCGTAGTTCGAGTCGGAGGAGTTACTCTTCTCAAAGCCGTCTTCGACCTTGACGGTGGTTTCTGTCCACGTATCCACATATTGCACATTGGTTTCCGTGGCATCATTTTTCTCCATGTGGGAATGCGAATAACTTGCAATCTTGAGTCCCACGCCGGCATAGAAGTTACCGAGTTGGCCGAATCCCTTGTTTTTGTGTGCTATTAAGTCGTCCAATATACTTTTTTTGAACTCTTTGGCTAATTTTGCTCCGCTGAGGATGGCATCGAGGTCGCGGGTGTCGAAGGTGAAGTCGAAGTACACGGTTTCGTCCACGAGAGACTTGTTGCCGTCAATCGTGTTATCTTCTTCGGAACGGGTTTTCCGTGCCTTCCATGCTTTCAGAGATTTTCGTTTGGCCCCTGCGGGACGCAGACCTTTTTCTACGTCATAGTTGTTCCAGTCCATGACAAGGGTGTCGCCCGTTTCGGGGTCGACGGTGAGTTGGTAACCGTAGTCCAGCATTTCCTCCTCGCTCATGGCACTGACATCGACAGACCCCAGTCCGGCATCGAGGCAATAGTCCAGTTGCTTGAACACCTCTTCTGTTTCCACCTTCGTGGTCACCACTTTCAGTATGCCGCCCACGTCTTCCACCGAGAGCACCTTGTGGTTCAGTCCGTATGGCAGGGTATGGGAACAGCCCGCAGAAAGTTTCATACCCACGTAGGGACGCCACTTGCCGGGGATACCTCCGTTGAAGTAGAGGATGGAGTCGTGCTCCACGCGCACGATGTAGTCCTCCTGGATGCGGTCGGTGACGGGGAGCACGCTGTCCCGGAACTGATAGGTCACGTCGCCGTATTCGGTGTGCTCGGTGTACGGCTCTTCAATGCCGCGCTCTTCCTCCGAGAGCACCCAGTCTTCCATCGAGAGGGTGCAGCCGGCCAGGAGAAGGGCAAAGAAGAAGACCACCCCAATGCGACCCCTACCCCATACCCTCCCCGAGGGGAGGGAGTGGTTACTGTTGCTGCTCACATTCCTTTTCATATTTGTCTTTTTATGATATAATATTTACTATAATATATTCTCCGTATCAAGTCGTATCTACTCCCTCCCCTCGGGGAGGGTATGGGGTAGGGGTCGTGCTCCTTTTTCAAAATGCAATCTCAAACAATTCAGATAATGTGCCGTGAGCCTCTCCGTCGAAGGTTCCATGCACTGGGGTCGTGTAGAGTTTCCGATGTCGATGGTCGTAGCATCGGAACGAGATTCGAGGCAGATTATCATCCGTCCCCTCCTTTGCGTCTTCTTCTTCACCGCCCAGGCCGTCGTCTATGTCGGGCTGGTTGTCATACAGGATGTCCGACCCCACGCGGAAGCGGATGTAAGAGATGCCCTGCGAAGTCATGGCCTGACCCAGGGCGCGGCACTCGTTGCCCACGAAGGCGGCCACCTCCATGTCCTCGGTCAGGGGCTGTCCGTTGACGGTGATGTGGGTGTAGAACACCGTCTCGTAGGGCCAGACGCGGAGGCGAATATCCCATGGAGCCGATACGTAGACCATGCAACTGTCTATCAGGCGGGCCGATACGGAGGTGATGTAGACCTTGGTGGCTCCCTCGCCCACGGCTTCCAGCATGTCCACGCCGCGCACGGCCAGCACCTCGTTGTTCACAGGCAGGAAGTAGAGGTCGGTGATGTTCACCGTGTCGGGGTCGAAGACGGGCCGGATGCTGAACGTGTCGCCCTGCATCACGTAGAGGGTGTCCTGCTCCAGCGTCATCTTTGCGGCCGTTTCGGCTCCGACCTCGTCCAGATCGAAGAACCCGCAACTTGTCACGGACAAGCAGAGCAACAGGCAGAAGACCCACCTAAAGACTCTCCCCCGACCCCTCCCTCTGAGGGAGGGGGGCATATACTTGTGCAGTTGAATATGTCTCATATCTCAATTATTTTTCTTTGGTCAATCACCTTTTTCTATCTTCTCCCCTCCCTCGCAGGGAGGGGCTGGGGGTGGGTCTGTGGGGCTACTTAGGTCTTTCCACCTTCACCGTGTTCGACGACTGGCTGTGACGCCCGTCCTCGTATTGCAGTTCTATGTAGTATTCGGCCGTCTCGCCCTTCTCCAGCGTGTGTTCCCGGTAGGAGCGGTCGTCCTGTGCGGCCGACATGTAGTACTTGAAGCCCTTGTCTTCGGGTCCCTTGCGATAGATGCAGAAGTGCCACTCGCCGCCAGGCAGATTTTCGTCGCGGACGAACCATGTCAGATGCGTTCCGTCGTCGTAGCTGCCCGAGAGTTCGATGGGCACGTCGAGCACGCGCGGCCCCTGGTGTCGCCAGCTCACGGCCAGGCTGCGGCTCACGAAGGGCGAGGCGTTGATGCTCTTCATGAAGTAGTAGTAGCGTCCCGTCTGCGAGTAGGGGGGATTGTCGTGTACGATGATGGTGTTGTCCTTTGCCTTCACCGAGTCGGCATCGTACTTGGCCACGATGTCCCACTTGCCCTGCTCGCCCAGTCGGCGATAGAGCACGTGGCGCTTCATGTCGGCATCTGCGCCCACAATCCATTCCATGTACATGCCCGTCTCGTCCGTGTGGCGTGACTTGCCCAGGTGGGGCACCGTGGGCGGTGTGATGTGGGGGCGTTCCACCTGTATCCAGTGGCTCCACTCGCTGATGTTGGTCGAATAGTCCACGGCGCGCACCTTATAGTAGATGTAGCGCTGGTTGGCGTTCAGGGCCACGGAGTCGGTGTAGGCCGACTGGCGTATACCGCCCTGGTTGCGGATGAGGAAGTTGTGGGTGGTGTCGTTGGCAAAGGCAATGTCGAAGTAGTCGATGTCGTCGTCCTCGGCCAGCGGCTGCCAGTAGAGGTCGATGTAGGCCCACTTGTGGTTGAGGGCCATGGTGTCGTTCTCCAGGTCAATCTCGCGCACCACGGCACGCAGGTTTTCGGGAATGCCGGGAGCCTTGTAGTCGGTCAGCTTCACCTGTTGCACGAACGAGCGGCTCTCGTTGCCCGAGTGGTCGTAGGCGGCGATGCACATCATGCCCGTGCGGAGGCCCGTCATGTCCAGCCGGCAGAGGGTGTCGGTCGGGGGCAGCAGGTCGGGCGTCATCAGTCGCCACGACTCGTTTTCCCACTGCATGGGCTGGTAGTAGATGCGGTAGCCGGCCAGGTCCTTTTCCAGTTCTTCCTTCTCCCAGATGACGTGGGCGTAGACCTTGGCCATGGGGTCGTTGTCGTCGGGTCGTTCGATGACGATGGTCTTCAGCGTCGGGGGCAAGGGCGGCATAACGTCGGGCACGAACACCGTGTGCTCGCCCAGTTCGTTGAGGTCGGCAAAGGCGTCGTAGCCCAGGATGCGATATTCCCACATACCCAGTTGGGGCACGGAGTCCACCACGAGGCAATAGTCCTCGTCCTCGGCCTGTTGCACCATGGAGACGTAGGGCTTGCGGGTGACACGTTCCCACGGCCCGTTGACCGGTTCGCCGGTGAGGGTCGAGGTCTGTCGGCGTTCCACTTCGAAACTCGAGTGCTCCGAGTCCCACCAGCCTATCTGTGTGGTGTACGGTGCGCCCAGCGAGTCAATGATGCGCACGTCGAACCGCTCAGGGTTGTAGGGTTTGGTCGTCACGTCCTCTGCCACGCCCGGTTCGAAGATGAGCAGGGAGTCGTTCCACACCGTGGGCTGCACGATGTAGTCATAGACGGCACCCGGCTGGGCCGTCTTGTCCGTGAATCGGACGGCCAGGTCCTCGGCCAGGTCCTTGCGCCACTCCGCCGTCAGCATGGAGAATCCGTAGTTGATGTCCTGGTCGCCGCTCACGTCCATGGTGTTGCCCATGCGTCCCTTGTCCTTGTGTGCGTTCTCCTTGTCGTCGTTGTAGAGCACGCTCATGGCCACGTAGGCCAGCGAGTCGTCCGGGGCATACTTCGCCTTGAACTGCTCCAGCGTCTTAGGCTTCAGGGCGTAGGCCAGCGTGTCCACTTGTATTCCCGCCTGTGGGTCTTTCGGCAGTCGCAGCACGTTCACGCCGAAGGTGGCCAGGTAGAAGTACGAGACGTAGTCCTCGGCCACCCATCGCAGGACGATGCTGTCGCCGTAGGAGCGGGTCTGCAGCTGAATCTTCGTGGTCACCAAGGGCAGTGTCCGTTCCCTCGCCACCGTGGTGTGGGGGTTCAGCGTGTCTGCCTGTGCTTGTCCGGCCTCCTGGGCCTGTAAGGGAGCAAAGGCCAGGGAGAGCAATGAAAAGAGAAATATGGTCGTCCGTTTCATCTTCATGTTCCGCTTAGTTTTTTATCTGTTTTAGTAACTTATTTTAAAACCTCCTACATAAATTTTCTGATAGTTAGGTGCCATTAATGTACCCAACTTTTGGAGCGTATTCACGATGCTGGTCTGGCGCGATGATTTCCATGTCACATTTTCCACGTCTATATTTAATTCCAAGATACCTCTAAAGGCACTCGTATTGGGTGCTATGTCGTTATAGAAATCCGCACCGATTTGCAAACTCGCCAATTTGGACATACTGAACATCTCATCAAATTTCTTCACTTTGGTAATATTAAATGACGAGAGGTCTAAATCTGTCAGACTCGTGCAACCACTGAACATGTACGACATATCGGTAACGCTACTTGTATTATACGAGAAATACGAGGTTTTCAGACTCGTGCAACTAGCGAACATGTGCGACATATCGGTAACGCTACTTGTGTTCAGCTTATTTGCATCATATAAACGCTCTAGATCGCGGCAGCCGTAGAACATGTATTTCATGTTGGTCACCTTCGAGGTGTCCCAGCCTTTCATGTGGTCGGCATCCATCTTTGAACAGCCGTAGAACATGTAAGCCATGTCGGTCACCTTCGAGGTATTCCAGTTATCCGTATGGATGGTCTCGGCACCGCTACAGTTGTAGAACATGTATTTCATGTTGGTGGCGCTCGTCGTCTTCCAGTTGCTAAGGAAGAAGCCCCAGTATTTGCTGCAATTATAGAACATGTAGGAGAAGTTTGTCACCTTTGAGACATCCCAGTTGCTGCAGGAAGTCCCGGTCAGATTCGTACAGTTATAGAACATACTGCCCATGTTGGTCACCTTGCCCGTGTCGAAGTTTTTGGTGGCCAATTCGGTCAGACTGCTGCAACCTTGGAACATTCCGTACATGTTGGTCACGTTGATGGTGTTCCACTTGCTCACGTCAGGGTCGTTCAGTTTGCTGCAATTATAGAACATGTTGCTCATGTCCGTCACTTTGCCGGTGTCCCACTTGCTCACGTCGAGCGTTGCCAGATTGTTGCACCCACCGAACATGCCGTTCATGGTAGTAACCTTGCCCGTGTTCCAGTTGCCGGTGGCCAGGGTGGTCAGGCTGCTGCACCCGTAGAACATCGAATTCATCTGGGTCGCATTGGACGTGTTCCAGTTGCTCACGTCGAGGTTCTTCAGGCTGCTGCACCCGTTGAACATATAGGTCATCTGGCCCGCCGATGAGGTGTTGAACTTGCTCACGTCGAGCGTGGTCAGGCTGCTGCACCCGTAGAACATGCCATACAGGCAGTACATCTTGTCCGTATTCAGGTACTGAATGCCCGTGACGGTTCTCAGTTTTGAGCAGTTCTTGAACATGCCCACGCCCGTTGTCAGGTGGTACTCTGCAAACGACGCGTCGAACACCACGGTGGTCATGACGTCTTTCACCGTAGACTGATATTTCCGGGTTCCGTAGTTATCGGTGGTCGATGTCAGGTCCGATCCGCTCCAGACATTGGTCACCGTCTTTCCGTTGCGGAAGGTGTCGCCCACCTTGTACTGCCTGCCGTAGAAGAAGGTCAGCGTGGAGTTGTCTTTTGTCCAGATGGCCTGGGCAGCCTTCTTGTCGTATTCCACAAACTCTCCGTTCGTGTCGTTTTCCTTTTCGATGAAGCCCAACTTGTTGACCACGTCGGCCTTCACGCTGGCCATGTACTTGGAGTTGACCTCCACGACGGCTTTGGTGACGTAACTGAAGCAATTCGTGGCTTTCCGGCTCATCGTGGGGAAGGTGAAGTTCTGCCCCAGCCGCAGGGTCTTCATGGCCGACATCTGGAAGAACATGTTGTCGGCCTGTGTGACGTTGGTTGTGTTGAACGACGAGAGGTCGAGTTTGGTGATGCGGTAGCAATCGTAGAACATGTTGTTCAGGTTCCAGACCTTTGCCGTGTTGAACTTCGAGAGGTCGAGCGAGGTCAGTTGCGTACACCAGCCGAACATGTAGCCCATGTCCGTCACCTTTGCCGTGTTGAAGTTCGAGAGGTCTATCTCCTTCAGTTTGTCGCAGTAGTAGAACGTGTGGTGCATGTCCGTCACCTGGGAGGTGTTGAGGTACTTCATGCCCTGAATCTCGGTCAACTGGCGGCACTGATAGAACCAGCAGCGCATGTTGGTGGGGCGCACGTTGGCAAACGACGGGTCGAAGACCACCTTGGTCACCTTGCCCTTCACGGTGCTGTTCCATGCCGGGGTGTTGGCCGATTTCACCACCTCGTCGCCCTCCCACTTCTGGGTCACCACCTGGCCGTCGTAGTAACTGCCCACGGGGTAGCCGTAGTAGAAGGTGAGGGTATTGTTGTCCGCCGTCCAGATGGTCTGAGCCGTCTTGTCGGGTTCCTTGTCGTAGAACGTACCCGTCACGCCCTCCACAAAACCCAGTTTCTCGACGAAGCAGTTGCGGATGCTCTCCAGCATGTCGGGCGGGGTGACTACGGTCAGGTCGTGGACATCTTTGAACGGAGGATCGAATATGGTGGTGTCAGCTTTCCTGATATTCGATGGAGTGAACATGGAACCCATGACCAGTTTGCGCAACGAAGTACATCCGGAGAACAAACCTGTCATGTCTTTAATGTTCGAAAGATCCACGGTGCTCAGGTCAAGGCTTTCCAGATTTTCGCACCCACCGAACAACACGCCCATACTCGTCTGCCCGCTCATGTCGAAGTTAGAGATGGTCAGCGTTTTCAGGCTCTTACAGCCAAACATGCCGGCCAAATATCCGTCCTTCACGTTTCGTATGTCGAACGTACTCAAGTCGAGGCTGGTAAGGCCGTTGCATCCGTCGAACATCAGGGTCATGTTTGTGACGTTGGATGTATTGAACGACGACAGGTTGAGGCTCGACAACTTCTTGCAGCTCAAGAACATGGCATTCATGTTCGTCACGTTGTCCGTCTTGAAGCTGCTGCCCAACTTCAGGGTCGTCAGGTTCGGACAACCATAGAACATCCATGACATGTCGGTGGCACTGGAGGTATCCAGACTGCTCAGGTCAAGCGAAGTGCCCTGGAAACCGCTGAACATCCAACTCAGGTCCTTGGCATTCTTCATGTTCAGGTACTGAAGGCCCGTGATGCTGGTACACTGATTCTTGTTGAAACTGAAGTAGTAGCTGGCATTCACGATGGGCACATTCTTGAACGATTCGTCGATGGTGACCTTCGTGATGGGATAGTCGGGGTCAAAGGTCCAATCATGGCCACCTCTGCGGCTGTCCATGACGTCTGTCCCCGACCAGATAGCGTCAATCTTGTAGCCATTGTATTTGTCGCCCACCTTCAGCGTGGTCTTCGAGCCGAGGAAGAGCAACTGGGCGTTGCCGCCCACCTGATAGCGGATGACGTAGGCGGGATAGATGAGCACGAGGTTGGGGAAGGTCGATTTCGGGCATTGGTCGAGCACCGCCTTCTTGCAGTCGTAGGGGATGTAGATGGTACACTGAGTGTTCAGCCCTGAGAACATGGAGCCGTAGGTCGTCAGTTTCTCCCCCATGAAGGTGCTCAGGTTCAGGTTTGTCATCGCCTTGCAGTTGCCGAAGACGTTTTTCATGTTCGTCACCTTGCTCAGGTCGTACTTCGTGAAGTCAAGTTCTGTCAGCGATTCGCAGTTGTAGAACATTTCCTCCATGCTGGTCACGCTGTTGGTCGACGTGAGGCTCGGTATCCGCTTCAGCCGCTTGCAGTCCTTGAACATGGACTTCATGTTCGTCACTTTCTCTGTATCGAATTCCTGGTTGAAACTCATGTCCACGTATTCCAGGTTCTCGCAGCCTTGGAACATTTGGGACATATTCGTCACGTTCTTCGTGTCGAAGTCATAGACGAATTGGAGCTTCTGCAGCAACTTACAATTGTAGAACAGGGCAGACATTAATGTCACATTCTCCGTCTTCCAGTTGTAGCCGAAGCCGAGTTCCTCAATCGCCTCACAACCCGAGAACATTCGGGCCATGTTCTTCAGTTTGGCCGTGCTGAACTTCGAGAGGTCCAGTTTCTTCAGTTTCGCGCATTTTCGGAACATGGAATGCATTGACTGCACGCGCGAGGTGTTCAGGTTGGTCAGGCCGTAGATGTTCTCCAGATTCGTGAAACCATTGAACCAGGAGCTGGTGCTCGACGGGGACTGCACGAACGTCGAGTTGATATACACGTCTTGGATGTTCTCCTTATAGTTGACCCAGGGAATCGCACTTTCGCTGTTCTCCCTCGTGTCCAGCACGGTCTTTCCGCTCCATAAGTCGATTACCTTGACCTCGCGTCCCGTGCCGTTGCAACTGATGGTATAGCTCGTGCCTTTCTGGTATTGAGTAGTGTTGCGCAGGAAAATCAGCACGTTGCGGTTCTGTTTTGTCGCGGTACCATAGATGACCTTGTAGTTTTCATCGTACGTAGCCGAAGGCTTGCCCGGAATCTGGTCCTTAATCTTGTCCACCAGTCCATAGTTGATGTTGCTCGTGAGCGTGCTGGGCACGTTGGTGAACATGCCGTCGTAGTAAGACTTGTAGGTGAAGTTCTCGTCCTTGCCCGTCAGACACTTGATGTTCAGCGTCTTCAACTTCGCGCAGTCAGCGAACATGCCGGACGTGCTTGTCAGTTTGATGCCTTCCAGTCCGTTCAGGGAGAGGCTGGTCAATGACGAGCATTTCTTGAACATATTGCTGACGTTCGTCAGCGACTGGCTGGTGAAGTTGTCCAGCGCGAGACTGGACAGCGAAGAGCAGCCCATGAACATTTGATTCATTTTCTCCACCTTCTGGGTGTCGAATTTGTCTAGGCCCTCTATCTCCTTGAGTGCACTGCAGCCACTGAACATGGCATACATGTTCTCCACCTTTGCGGTGTTCCAGCCGGTCATGTTCACCGATTCGAGGCTCTCGCATCCGCGGAGCATCTGGGACAGGTCCTTCACCTTCGCCGTGTTCAGATCCTGCAAGTAGAGGTCCTTCAGCTTGGGGCAGTTGTAGAACATGCCCGACATGTCCGTCACGTTGGCCGTGTTCAGATAGAAGCGGAGGTTGTAGACATCGGTCAACTCCGTGAAGCCCCAGAACCACTGTCTGGTGCTGTGGATGTCGGCATCCTTGAACGATTGCCGGAAGGTGACGGTCTTGCAATTGCGCTGTGCCTTGTGCCAAGCCGTGTTCTCAAAGTCTTCCCTGCCGTGCCAGCACCACCAGATGGTTTTGCCGTCGTCGAAATTCTTGTCCACCGTGTAGATGGAGTCGGAATAGAGGAAATAGAGGTTGTAGTAGTCGTCTGACCGCGTGCAGATGACCTGCGGCTGCGGCTGGTCGTAGTGGGTGCGCAGGTACTCTTCCTGTGCCGTTACGGCCCAGTGCATATCTGCCAGGTTGGTGGCTGTCTCGTTCTCTGCATTGATTTGCACCACCTCGGTCCATGGGCCGCCGCCGACACTCTTCACAGTGTACAGGCCTGTGTTGAGGTCGTAGGCATCCACGCGGTAGAGGAGGGCGCGGAAGTCGCTCACGGCCTCCAGACCCTTTTCCCATTGGAACATATCCCACTCCACGTTCATGCTGGTGCCTGTGCCGCCCTGATAACTTTCGTTGTACGTGTTCTTGTCGCGCAGGTAGATGAGACCCGGCCATCCCGGATCGCCATTCCACATATAGCCTGATTCGCCAGCCGTGTTCAGGCGGAAGAAGAGCAGGTTGGAAGCCTCTGAGCGCCAGCGTTTGCTCAGGTTCACATTGCTGTCATCGCCCGACTTCATGTCGCCCTCACCGATGGACTTCGCGAACGAACGATCGTTCCTGTCCAAATCCCAGTTTCCGTATTTCGCATTGCCGCCGAAGCAGTCGCCATAGATAAGTGGCAACTGATACCAAGGAATCCTGATTTCGTAGCCGCGGTCCTTCACTTCGATGTATCGGCCACGGTTGGCTTGTGTCAATGCCTTGATGGCAGTATTCAGGTTCTTGTTGAATTGATCCTTGTCCCTGTTTATGGAATAGATATTAGCATAAGTGAAGAAATTGTCCGTCAGTTTCTCGGTCTGACGCCTCAATGTGCCGCACAATGTGCTTGCAACGTCGTACACTGCCGTGTAGTCCTTCACCAAGTCTTGGAAGCAATAGGTGTAGTCCTTGAAGTGGTTGACGTTGAGCGGTGTGATGGTGCTGGTCTTGCCATCCTGGTTGTTCACGGTCAGTCCGCCCACAGTCTTCGAGGTGGTGGGCAGGGGGTAGTAGGGCATGTTCGAGTTGTTGTACGACCAGTCGTTCCAGACTTTGTACATCTGGTTGCGCACCTCATAGAGCGACTTGTTCTTCACGTCCTTTAGGAACTCTACGTTCACCGTGGTTCCGTTGTAGTTGAAGATGAGGGTCTCGGAGCCGAACTTCACGCCCACCTCGTCGAACTGGTAGGGACTGATTTCGCGGTCGCCGATGAACACCCACTTGCCCAGGTAGGCAAAGTACATGTACGGGTCGATGAGGCGGTAAGGCAGGTTGAACTTGGAGTACTTGGCGTTCTTGAATACATAGTCCTCATCGGTCCGTGTCAGTGTACTACTCTTTATATTGCCTTTATTGTCGTAGGTGTTTGTCCTGGCACTGTAGTCAGCCTCGTAGTCGATGGTGGGCTGGGCATAGATGCGTGCGCCGACGAAGGGGAAGCTGTAAGGCAGCACTTCCTTGACGTCCTTCGTGGTGGTCACTTTCCAGGAGTCGGTGTAGGTCTTGTCCTTCACCGTAACGCTGTGAGGAAGGGTGGTGAGCATCAGGTCCACAAGGTTGAAGGTGCTGTCCTTGTACTGCTTGTACTTTCTCTGAATGCCCGAGCCGCTACGGTACCCATGGCTATAGGTGTATTTGAGTTCCAGATGATAGAGTTCCGTGCTGTAGTCATAGTCCTTGCCCGCACTCTTCGCGCTGTTCTTGGCCGAGGTGAACTCTGGGAAGTAGGTGAAGGCGGTCTTGGGCTCCAGGTTGATGCAGTTGCCATTCACCACGTACTTGGCGGGCTGCTCCTTCCGGATGGTGTCGCCCGCTTGTGTGATGGCCGAGAGCACCCACGTCATCTTCTCCTCGGGCAGGCTGGTGCGGATGTCGCGGTTGAGAGCGATGGTGGGATGCAGGATGTCGTTGAAGTAGGCCGTCACCGTGCCTTCGCCTCGGGTGTCCACCACGCGGCTGCCGTCGGTGCTAGGGTAGGCCAGGGCAATGTAGGGCTGCAGGTCGCGCAGCGAGTCGGTGACAATCTTCTCCTCCTCGTTGCTCTTCACGCGGAAGAACCATGCCTTGGTCTGCTTCCAGTGGATGCGGTGTTCCTTACCCTTCTTATCATCGACGTAGGAGCACCAGATGCGCTTGCCGTTCTCAATCTCATAGGCATCGGCCATGAGGAACATGGCGTAGGCGTGACCGGGCTGTAGGTTCATGCCCGTGAGGTGGAAGGTGGTTCCCTTCGACTCGCGGAAGCTGACGTCCTGCTCCGACTTGTTCTTCACGCCGATATTATATTTTTGAGCCCAGGAATCACTGAGGTTCAAATAATAGTCGATGAAGTCTTTTTCTTCTCCCTTGAGCAGATAATCTTCTCCCTTGCTCAGTTCCTTACCCTTCATCACCATGCTGGTTTCCGAAACGGTCTTGCCTCTTTCGTTGTAGAGGGAAGCCATGAGAGAGGACATGTTGTCGTAGGTATAGGAATAGTACTTCCGTCCCATCTTCGTGTAGAACTCAGACTCTGACATCTTCTCCCCTGAATTGACCCAATCGGTGGCATCCGTGCCGAGGTCGAAGAGGCGCACACCCATCTTCATGTTGTTCTTGTTCAGGTTCTGGTCCATGTCGAAGACGTAGGTGCGGCTGGCATTCTGTGCCAGACGTTCGTTGAGGTCTTCCTCCGTGGTCTCGGCGCGATCGGCCAGTTCGTCCACCCAGGAGGGGTCGAGCAGTCGATAGTGGCTGCCGATACTGCTGGTGGTGGTGAAGGTCATGTTGTGGGCATCCGAGGCCGAGATGGCAAACGTCGGGTCCATGAGGGCCTGATAGAGGCTGTCGGAGCCGAGGCTCACGTCCTGGAACATCTCGAAGCCGTCGAGGGCGTTGCCCTTGAAGGGCACGCAGTGGTCGCCGGCCGAGAACTCAAACTTCTTGTTGATTTTGCAGAGGCCGCCGAGGAGGCTGATCTTGATGCGGGCCTGACCTTCCACCCAAGTGGGGTTGGGAAGACCCACCTCCAGTACACCGCCGATGCCGGCCTCGAAAATCTTTATCTTTTCGTTGATGAACGAACCAATCTTCACGTGGATGCCCAGTTCGGCTGCCAGATAGGCGTAGAACTGACCCATGGCATACCAGCCGTCCTTGCCCATGGGCTTGCCGGAGTTGACGCAGAAGGCACTGCCACCGTAGTTGATTAGGGAGGCATCGAATCCGGCAATGGCATCGAGTGAGCCGTAGAGCAGGCCGAGGTCGATTTTTATGTAACCCCAAGCAGAGGCTCCGACCATGACGCCGCCGTTGATGTCGCCGCCCAAGAGTGCCTGGGTGGCACGCTTGCGGCTACGTTCAGCCTTTCCGAGGTCGCCGCCCATGTCGGTTTTTTCGACTTTGTGACCGGCGAGGAATTCGGTAATCTTGCTGGGAATGGCGGGCAGGGCACCGTTGTTGGGTAATTCATTGCCGAGGCAGATGTAGCCGTCGGCACCGATATCCACGGTAACAATCTTGCCGTCGAACTTCAGGTAGGTGAACGAGCAGCGCTTGTCCTTCTCGGGTTCGCCGAGGTAGAGGTGCCACTTCGGCGTGGAGTATTCCTGTCCGTCCTTGACCCAGGTAATCTTGAATTCCAGCGAGATCTTGGTCTTCATGGCCGTGACGCCCAGTTCTTTCTCGGCATCTTTTCCCTTTGAGGGGACATCCTTGTCTTCCGTGTCGTTCGCAGCCACTTCCTTGCTCTTTTCCCCGTCGTACTTGCCGGAGAGCTGCTTCAAGCCCTGCATGGGGTTGGTGGTCATCTTGTTGGCAATGTCGTCGACCTTTCCTTGGAACTGGTCCATCTTGTCCTTCAGGCTTTCCAGTGCGGCGTTGGCCTTGGTGACTTCGGCAATGAGTGCCTTGGTGTCGGCACCGGCCTCCACGGTCACGTTCAGGCAGAGGTAGCGGTTCTTGGTGGTGCCGCCGGCCTTCTGGTTTTCGTAGATGAGGCTGGCGTCGGCATTGATGAGTCCGCCCACGGCCTCCAAGTGTCCGTTGAACATGAAGGTGGAGAGGCACTTGTTCTGCTTGTCGTAGCAGACGAGAAGGTCCATGTCGGCCTTCAGCGTCTTTTCGCCGGCCGAGGTGCTCATGGACATGCCGAGGGCTGCACCGATGACTCCGTACTGGGCCTCAGGCGTGCCGCCGAACTTGTCGGTCTTCGAGTCCTTGCCCTTGGTGGGGCGGCAGTTGAAGAAGAAGCCGCCGGAAATGCGGTTGATGACGAGCGGGTCGATTCGGATGCCCGTGCTGCTCTCCATCTTCACCATGAAGTAGCCCCAAGAGTATTTCAGGTCGCCGGCGTCCATGTGGTCCGTGTCGGTCCCGTCGGCCTTCATCTCTTTCTTGGAGAGCTCATCGGGAGTGTGCTCGAAGTAGCCGCCATTGCAATTGAGGGAGAAGAGTCCCGTGATGTCAATGGCAAGGTCGCCTCGGTATCCCTTCTCTGTGCCGTCCTCGATGACCTTCAGGCCGCCCTTGAGGTGGAGGGCCGTGAAGTCGAGGTCGAGGCCGAGGGTGTCGAACTTGATTTCGCCGTCGCTGATGCTCCATTTGGAGATGTCTGTGCCAGGCATGTCGAGTTTGGCGCTAATGGTGATGCCGGCTCCTACGTTGATTTTGTCTTCCACCAGACCAATCGAGCCGCTTACCTCCACTTTCAGGTCTGAGCCACTGAACGAGGGCTTGAACTTGTCGAGGTTGAAGGAGAACGGGCCTAAACGCTTCTTGGCCGAAGCAAGCGACCATTCGCCGAGGTCGAGATAGAAACTCTCGCCGAGGGCCATTTCTTCGCTCTTGGCTATCTGATAGTAGAGCTTGTTCTTCTTCAGTTCATTGTAGACTTCCGATTCGCGTGCTTCGCGAGCCTTTCGCTTGTTGGCGGCGAGTTCGCTCACGCTCACCCAGTCGGCACGCTTCACGTTCGAGAGGCGCATCTTGGTGAAGTGGATGTCGGGAATCTTCACCTCCAGAGGCAGTTTCGAGGTCTTTTCCTTCAGCCAGGCGTTGGCCTCGTCCACACCGCCGATGCCGATGGTGCCGCCGATGCACAGTTCCACCTGGGTGTTTATCTTGTCCTCCTTCTCGTCGTCGTAGGCTTCGATGAGGAAGTAGGTCTGCTTGGCATCGAGGGTAGCCTGCGCCACGAAGCAGTTGAAGTTGAGATCGTCGACGCTCTCGGTCAGGAAGACGTAGGAGTAGCGCGTCTTCTGCAGGTCGGTCGGGTTGATGGCTTCGGTGACCTTGGAGCGCGGGCGCGGGTCGGTCAGGCGGCGTATCTCGCAGGTGTAGTCGATGTTGCCGAACTTCTCCTTGCCCTTGTCGTCCTTCTTCTTCTCCTTCGAGCCGAAGAGGGGCACGTTGAGCTGACCGGCGAACATGCAGTTGTCGAAGTCGTCCTGAATAATCTGCAACTGGGCCTTGTCGAGGGAGATGCCCCAGCCGCCCATCTTGCCTTCCTTGGCCGAGAAGATGTTCTCGGCAGTCATCTTCAGGGTTACGTTGTTGTCGAAGAACATCTCTTCGCCCTTGACGGAGAGACGCTTGTCTTCGTCGCCGCTGCCCTCGCCGATTTCGAGGGATTTCGGGAACTTAATGCCAATCTCGCCGATGTGCAGACCCTGCCACGACTCGTCGTTGCCCTTGATGCCAGCCTTCGTCTTGCTGAAGCGCTCGGGGAACTTGCCCATGTGCTGGGAGTTGCGGAAGATGGAGTGGTCATAGACGATGTTCTTGGCCGTGAAGGTCCATCCGGGGAGGTCTTCGACCTGGAAGTCGTCGATGGAGATGTTCTCCACCATGAAGTCGCTCCACGAACCGAACGAGGCCTTGAGGTTTATGACGGGGCGCTCGGTGGTGGGTTTGCCGTCGATGTCCTTTACGATGCCGGCCACCTTCATGTCGGCGTCAATGCCGAGGAGCTCGAGCGTGTCGGCATGCCAGGAGATGTAGCAACCGTCCTTAGGCTCCATCACATCCTTAGGAGCCTTGAAGGTCATTTCGAAGTTGCTGCTCGGAGCCAGGGTGAAGTCGCCGAGGAGGGCGATGTGGCCCGATTCGGGCAGGAAACGATTCGGGGAGATGCAGACGCGCGGTGCACCGAAGACGAGTATCTTGCTCTTCAGCACGTCGCACTCGGGCAGGACGGACTGTCCGATGATGTTCATCGTGGCGTAGTCGGGGGCGAACTTCATGTCGGCAATCTGGATGTCCACCACGTCCCAGCCCTTGGGCAACACCTCCGTCGGGAACTTGATGGGCGTGTAGAGTTTGTCCATGCCTCCGTCGGTAATGAGGTTGTAAAGTCCCTCGCCGTCCTTGATGGCCTGATAGTATTTGGAAAGGTTGATTTGTTCGGCCAGGCTCTTCACGCCACTCGTGGCTGCATTTTGCAACTGATTAGAGTAGGGGATGCTTGTGTCAGCAATAAGGTTATCAAGTCCCCACTCGGAGAAGAGATTATCGACACATTCCTTGTTGCTACTCATCTGCGGGGCGGTCTCGGAAACGGCAATGCCCTCATAGACCACGTCGTCGATGTTAATCTTCAGCTTGTCGAACGTGACGCAGACCATAATCTTGGAACCAAAAGGCTCCCACAGCACACGTCCCTTACCTTTGAAGCCGTCGGCACCGTTACCCGAGATTTCGTCGATGGTCATCAGGTATTCACCGATGGACACCTGTTTGCCCTTGAAGTCGCTGGCCTCCTTCGAGGTGGGCTTCTTGTTTTCTATCTCCGTGGTGCTGGAGCACTGGAAATACTGCCTGCTCAAGTGATCGACAAGGGCAAAGTCCACCACGTTGTCGTCGCCTGTGAATGCCACGGAAGAACCATGTACTACCACAGGCTTGATGCGAAGTACCATGTAGTCGCCCGCCTCGGCCAGTTCGGCAATGTCTTCCCACTCAACGGTGTCCTTTTGCTCGCTGGTCTGGAACGTGTAGATGGGTTCCTGCTTCAGGGCATCTTCCTTGTCGGCACGTTCACCGTTGTTGAAAAGCTGTACCTCGTATTCGATGCGGATGGTGTCGTTCTCCTGACCTTCGCCGCCGATGAACTGCGGCCTTTCCCATGAAATTTCAAGTCCCGTCTCCACAAAGCGCTTGCGCGCGCCATTGTCCTCGTGGAAATAGGGTTCTACGATTTTGGGATTGCGGAAGGTATAGAGTGAATCTTCGACGATTTCGCTTGTCTTCACGTCGCCCATGATGGCACTGATGTCATCATCCTCTTCGTCCTCGTCCTTCTTTCCCTTGTCTTCATTCTCTGCCTCCTCTTTTTTGTCCTCGTCCTTCTTTTCCTCGTCCTTCTTCTCCTCGTCCTTATCCTCCTCGACATCGGGAACCTTGGGCTCCGGAGTCTCGGTCTCCACCTTTTCGGTGGCTTTCAGGCGGAAGAGTTTGTAGGTGCTCTTTCCCTTGTTCTCAATGCTCACGTAGTTGAGCATCCGGCTGTTGCTGTTGGCCGGGGTGGCGGTCACCTGGGCGGCATAGGTCTTGCCGGCCTTCATCTGTGTCACCACGTGCTGGGGAATCATGCACATCGGGGTGGTGAGGTTGGACATCTGATAGACCACGGGGTTGTTGTCCATCGACTGGTCGGGCATCTGTCCGGGCAGCATCTCCACCACGCGGAGGCTGTAGTTGTATTGTATCAGGGAAGGGTTGCAGGCAATGACCGGAGCCTGCCAGGTGAACTGGGGCGAGAGTGGGTCCACTTCCGCCACCGTCAGGGGATTCATGGCCTCCTCGCCTGTGGCCATGGGGGTGAGGAACTGGGGAGCCTGCGCCTTGTAGCAGATGTCGAAGTAGGCCATGCCGCCCGTGGGGTTGCTGACTACGTAGGGTTCGCCGCTGAGGTCCCAGTGGTAGGCCGTGAAGTGGAGTTCGTACTGGCCTTCGGGAAGCAAACCGAAGGAACCGTTGGTATAGCTGTCGAAAAGTCCGGCGGGAGCCTTGAACTCACTCAGGGGGATGTGGTTGAAGAGGCTGCGTATCTCAGCCGGGGTGAGGATGCGCGTGCTGCCGGCAGGCACCACGATGGGCATCTGCGGCTGGCGCTTGGTCGGGGTGCTCAGACCTAACCCGGAGGCAGGGTTCACCTGCTCTATCTGCATGACCAGATATACATTTTCATTATTCGCTCCCGAGTTGGAGATGGAAATATTGAAATAGTTGCCAGGTTCCGTGATGTAGAGCATCAGCTGGGGCGGCAAGACCTGCTGGGTCGGGGTCACCGTCACGGCGATGTCCTGCGCAAAAGCGTGGGAAACTGCCATCAAGGCTGTCAGCAACACGGCTAAAGTATGTCTGAGCGTTCTCATATAAGAAACTTTTTATGCTTTGTATATTATCTTTTTATAGGAACTATAGTAACTATAGGGACTATAGGATTTATGTCATTCTGAGAAACCT